>NZ_VJZZ01000019.1 GCF_009659535.1 Aggregicoccus sp. 17bor-14 | reverse complement strand
CAGCCGCGCCCCCGCGTACTCCACCCCCACCGCGACGGCCTCCTCCTCGGCTTCTCTCACCACGAGCGCTGGCGCCATGCCGCCCGTCCTACCGCGCTGCCGAGATGTGTTGGATCTTGAGAAGTGTTCCGTCCACTCGCAGGGGGCCTGTAAGAGCTACCGGAAAACCCCCGACATCTCAGAACAGGTGCGCGCGACCTCGAGTCCGAGACCCCCTCCCCTCTCTCGCATCCCCGGAGCGCCGCGCAGGCCGACGCCCCGCCGCGCTCGGCAGGAGAGATGGGAGCCCGTCCCGTCCGCGCTTCCCCAGAGCCTGCCGCGAGTCGAGCGCACCCGCCGCGTATTACAACCCGCCCGTGCCCACCTGCGCAGACCCAACGAGGAACGAGCCGTGAGCGCGCTCGCCGACATCCTGAAAGAGGAGCACGAGCGCGTGTTGGAGCGCTGGGCTCTGCGCACGAGGCCCAGCGCCGGCGTGCGCGAGGCCGTGGCGCAGTTGCTCACTGCGCTCGGCGCGTCTCTGCGAGCAGGCCAGGTGCAGCCCGCTCTGCTGGAGGCCGCGCGCGAGCACGGGCGACGCAGCCCGCACCTCGACGCCCTCGCGCGCGACTACGGCCTGCTGCGCGACGGCCTCCTCGACCGGGTCGAGGAGAGCAGCCGGCCCATGACGCTCGCCGAGGTGCGCGTGCTCACGGACCTCGTGGACCGGGCGCTCGCCGAGGGGGCTGCGGCGCACGCGCGCTGACGGCGCTCACTGCGGCGCGAGTGCGCGCCCCACCCCGCCCTGCGGCCCCAGCCAGCCGTGCGCGGGCGGGCTCCAGCCCGGCCAGGTGAAGCCGTAGTAGCTCGAGGGCACCTGGTCCGGGTACGTGTTGTGTGCCGACCAGAGGTGCCGCAGCACCACGGAGTCCTCCAGTAGGACGGCCTCCGGTACGCCTCCCTCGCTGAAGAGGCTCTCGCCGTGCAGCGTCCACCCGCCCTGCGGCCGCACCTCGAGCCAGCGGATCCCGAGGGGGATGTAGAAGGGCGTGTCGGTGAGCTCGGGGTGGGTCACGTACTGCAGCACGAGCACGCGGCCATCCGCAGCGAGCAGCAGGCCCGACAGACCGCTCCAGTAGCCGGAGTCCGGGGTGGGCAGCTGCTCCTGGGCGAGCACGCGGCCGGACTCGCGCTCCAGCACCTGCGCCTGGATGCAGCCCTTGCCGCAAGACTCCGCCACGGCGGCGTGCGTGGCGCTCAGGCGCACCTGGGCGTTCGGTGCTGCGGACCAGCGGTAGCGGAGGGCGCCGTCCGCCGTGTCGCGCACGGTTCCATCGTCGAGGAACAGGGTGCCGCCGAACACCGCCACGGGGCGTGCCTCGCCCGGCAGCACCCAGCGCTCGCCTCCCGCGGCCGAGAGCGCGACCAGCCGCGGGCTGCCGGCGTCCAGGGAGAGGTAGAGCTGCCCGTCCTCGTCGGCGATGACCCCTTCGAGCAGCCCCGGCTCGGTCTCGGCCGGCAGCGCGCCGCTGAGCACGCGGCTCCAGCCCAGCTCCAGGCGCTCGAGGTCGAAGCTGCCCACCCACAGGGACGCGGGGTTCACCTGCACGAGCATCAGCGCCTGGCCCGGGGCGCCCTGCACCCAGCGCGGCACCACCCACTCGGAAAAGAGCCCGACTTCGGCGAGGCGTTCGCGCACCAGCGCCGTGAGGTCCACGCTGCGCGCCGGCTCGTCGCGGTCCAGCCGGCGCACCTCGTACAGCTTGATGCCGCCGTAGTTATACGAGGTGTAGCCCACGAGGTAGCGGCCGTGCGCGAGCAGCACGGTGCGCCCGTCTCCGTCCTGCAGCGTGCGCGCACCCCCTTGCCCATCGAGCTGCACCAGCCCGGCGTACGCGTAGTCCGTCTTCTGAAGCAGCAGCCCCTGCGGGCCCTGCCCCACGAAGCGCGAGAACTCCACGTCCGACCAGCCCCACGCCGCCTCGCGCACGCCCTGCAGGCAGGTGTCGAGGTGGCAGGTGCCCTCCTCCCCCGTGGCCGTGGCGCAGCGCGCCCCCGTCTCCTTCACGCGCTCGAAGCGGCACAGGTCCTGCTGCCACGTGGTGCGCACGCAGTCGTTCACCGTGCCGCAGGCCTCCCCATTCGCGTGCACGGTGGGCGGCGGCGGCTCGGCGGCCGGGGCCGGCACGTCCTGGGGCGGGGTCGGGGCCGCAGGGTCCCCGGCGGCCGGCGTCTCCTCAACCGGCGGCACCCCGGGAGTCTCGTGTTCCGCAGCGGGCGCCGGCTCCGTTCCGCACGCGAGCCCCACGCCCCCCAGCATCAGTCCTGCCCACACCCAGCCCCAGCGCGCCATGGCGGCCCCTCCGGCACCCCTGTCCGCGGGGGCAGATGGGCACGGGGGCAGGGCCCGACAAGCCCGCGGCCTCGGGAAAGCCCGGGGCGGTGTGCGCCCGCAGACTTCGCGGCGGCGTCAGTCGATCGCCGCCTGCGCCTCCACGGGCTTGGGCGGCGCGGGGTGCAGGCGCACGCGCTTCACGCGCCTCGGGCTCGCCTCGAGGATCTCCAGGCGGGTGCCGTCCTCCGCGGTGAGCTTCACGCCGGCCGGCGGAATCATCCCCGAGAGCGCGATGCACAGCCCGCCCACGGTGGTCCAGCTGTCCCCCTCGGGCAGCTCGAGCGAGAGGTCGCGGTTGAGCTCGCGGATGGGCGTGGTGCCATCCACCACGAGGCTGCCGCTCTGCTCGCGGCGCACGGTCTGCACGGGGGTGTCGTGCTCGTTGAAGATCTCCCCCACCAGCTCCTCCACCAGGTCCTCGATGGTGACGATGCCGGCGAGCACGCCGCGCTCGTCCACCACGATGGCCATCTGGATGCGGCGGCTCTGCATCTGCTGCAGCACGTCCAGGGGGCGCACGGTCTCGGGGACGAAGTAGGCGGGGCGCAGCGCGTCCTCCACCACGATGAGCCCCTGCTCGAGCGCGAGCCCGAGCAGGTCCTTCACCAGCAGGTAGCCGACGATCTTGTCGATGCTGCCCTCGTACACGGGGATGCGGCTGTGGCCGCCCTCGAGCAGCACGCGCTTCACGTCCTCGGCACTCGCATCGCGCGGCAGCGCCACCACGCGCGTGCGCGGCACCATGATGTCCTCGATGCTCAGGTTGGCGAGCTCGAAGGCGCGGCTCGCGATGTCGCTGGTGCGCGGGTGCAGGCTGCCGCTCTTCGCCGCCTCCTCCATCAGCTGCTGCAGCTCCTCCACGGAGAGGCGGCTCTCGCTGAAGGAGGTGCGGTCGCCGAAGAGGCGCAGCACCAGGTTGGAGCTCGCGGTGAGCAGCCAGACGAAGGGGCGCATCAGCCGGCTGAGCAGGCGCAGCACGGGCCCGATGACCAGCGCGTAGCGCTCGCCGGCGCGCAGGGCGAGGCTCTTGGGCACCAGCTCCCCGAGCACGAGCGAGAGGTAGGAGACGAGCCCCACCACGGCAGCGAAGGCCACCTGGTGCGCGAGCGCGTCGCTCAGGCCCAGCCCCTGCAGCAGCGGGGCGAGGCGCACGGCGATGGAGGAGCCGCCGAAGGCGGCCGCCGTGGCGCCCACCACGGTGATGCCGATCTGCACGGTGGCGAGGAAGCGATCTGGGTTCGCGCGCAGCGCCCGCACCGCGCGCGCCGCGCGGCTGCCGCCCTCCACCAGCTCGTTGAGGCGGGTGCTGCGCACGCTGATGATGGCGATCTCGGCGCCCGAGAACACGCCGTTGAGCAGCACCAGCACGAGGATGATCAGCAGCTCGGTGAGGATGGGGCCTCCCTGCGACGGCGGGTGGGACGTCACCCTGTGTATTAGCCCCGCCGCCGCGCTGCGGCAGCCCCGGCGCACGGCCAGGGTGCGCCGCTGGACGCCCGCAGTGCCCGGTGCAGGGCAGGCAGGCAGGCGCGCCGCTCCCGGGGCGCCGGTGCCGGACAGCCCGGGCCCCGCGGGCACTTTTGCGCGCTGCGGGCGGCGGAGGCTGGGGTAGATGGGGCCGGATGATCCGCGTGCACCTGCTCCAGCCCGATGGCACCGTCCGCTCCGGCGGCCGCGAGCTCATGGAGGAGGAGGGGGCCACGTGGGTGGACGTGGAGGCTCCGAGCGAGCTGGAGCTCAAGGAGCTGGGGGTGCTCTTCGAGCTGCACAAGCTCGAGATCGAGGACTGCCTCCAGCGCGACCAGCGCCCGAAGCTCGAGCCCTACCCCGGCCACCTCTTCTTCGTGCTGCACGCCTTCCGCTCCACGGGGCCGGACATCTGCGAGCTGGAGCCGCAGGAGATGCACTTCTTCCTCGGGCAGGACTGGCTCCTCACGGTGCACGAGGAGCCGAGCGCGGCGGTGGAGGAGGCACAGCGGCGGCTCGTGGCGGACACGAAGGGCACCTTCGCCAAGGGGGTGGACCGGCTGGCCTACCTGGTGGCGGACGCGCTGGTGGACAGCAACTTCCCGCTGCTCGAGGCCTTCAGCGACGAGCTGGAGACGCTGGAGGCCGCCATCTTCGAGGCCCCGGACCCCTCGCACCAGCAGCGCATCTTCGAGCTCAAGCGCACGCTGGTGCTGCTGCGGCGCATCCTCGTCCCGCAGCGCGACGTGGTGAGCCTGCTCGCGCGCGGAGACCAGCCCCACGTGAGCGAGCGCACCTGCCTGTACTTCCGCGACGTGGCGGACCACCTCACGCGGGTGCAGGAGCAGCTGGAGGCGGACAGCAACCTGGTGGCCAACGTGCGCGACGGCTACCTGGCGATGATGGCCAACCGCACCGCCGAGGTGAGCAAGCAGCTCACCATCATGGCCACGGTGTTCCTGCCGCTCTCCTTCATCGTGGGCTTCTTCGGGCAGAACTTCCCCGAGCTGCAGACCCCCTTCTACTTCTGGCTCATGCTGGCCACCATGGTGTTGGTGCCGGCGCTGCTGCTGGTCTGGTTCCGGCACAAGCGCTGGCTCTGAGCTCCCCGAAGCCTCCACGCCCCCTCCCCTCTCCGTCTCCCATCGCCTGTGCGAGCGCTCCCATGAATACCGAGACCGAGCTCCTCTCCCCTCCCGAGCTGCGCGACGTGTGGCAGGTGCTCAGCCGGGACGAGCGCGTGGAGGGCTTCCGGCTGCTGCCCCCCGGCTCCACGGACGACTTCTTCCTCTCGCTCAGCGCGCACGAGCAGATGGACCTCTTGCAGAGCCTGCAGCCGCAGGAGCGCCGCGCGTGGATCCGCCTGCTCGCCCCGGACGACGCGGCGGACCTGCTGCAGGAGGCCGAGCCCGAGCTGCGCACGGAGCTCATCGGGCTGCTGGACGTGAGCACCCGCGGTGAAGTCCAGGCGCTGCTCGCCTACGCCGAGGACGACGCCGGTGGCCTGATGAGCCCGCGCTTCGCGCGCGTGCGGCCGGACATGAGCATCGACGAGGCGCTGCGCTACCTGCGCAAGCAGGCGCGCACCCAGCTGGAGACGCTCAGCTACGCGTACGCGCTGGACGCGAGCCAGAAGCTGCTCGGCGTGGTGAGCATCCGCGAGCTGTTCCAGGCCTCGCCGGACAAGCACGTGCACGAGGTGATGCAGACCGAGCACCTGGTCACCGTGCCCGAGCACATGGACCAGGAGGCGGTGAGCCGGCTCTTCAGCCAGAGCGACCTCATCGCCCTGCCGGTGGTGGACGCCGAGGGCCGCATGAAGGGCATCGTCACGGTGGACGACATCGTGGACGTGGTCCAGGAGGAGGCCACCGAGGACATCCAGAAGGCCGGCGGTATGGAGGCCCTGGACGCGCCCTACTTCGAGATCGGCTTCTTCGACATGATCAAGAAGCGCGCCGGCTGGCTCACCATCCTCTTCGTGGGCGAGATGCTCACGGCGACGGCGATGGGCTACTTCGAGCACGAGATCGACCGCGCCGTCGTGCTCGCGCTCTTCGTGCCGCTCATCATCTCCTCGGGCGGCAACTCCGGCAGCCAGGCCAGCACGCTCATCATCCGCGCCATGGCGCTGAGCGAGGTGCGCCTGCGCGACTGGTGGCGGGTGATGCACCGCGAGCTCGCCTCGGGGCTCGCGCTGGGGCTGCTGCTCGGCGTCATCGGCCTGGTGCGCATCAGCGCCTGGCACTACGCCTTCCACGCCTACGGCGAGCACTGGGCGAAGGTGGCGCTCACCGTGGGGGTGAGCCTGGTGGGGGTGGTGCTCTGGGGCACCCTGAGCGGCTCGATGCTGCCCTTCGTGCTGCGGCGCGTGGGCTTCGACCCCGCGAGCGCGAGCGCGCCCTTCGTGGCCACGCTCGTGGACGTGAGCGGGCTCATCATCTACTTCACCGCGGCGACCCTCATCCTGAGCGGCACGCTGCTGTAGCGCAGCGTGCCGGCGCGACTCAGGCCTTGCTGCTCTCGGCCTGGCGGGAGGCGACCTCGCGGCGCACCTCCTCCATGTCGAGCGCGCGCACCTTGCCCACCAGCTCCTCGAGCGCCGCGGCGGGCAGCGCCCCGGGCTGGTTGAAGAGCAGGATGCCGTCGCGGAACACCATCAGCGTGGGGATGGAGCGGATCTCGAAGGCGCCGGAGAGCTCCGGCTGCGCGTCGGTGTCGATCTTCCCGAAGGTGATGTCCGCGTGCTTCTGGCTCGACTGCTCGAACACCGGGGCGAAGGCGCGGCAGGGGCCGCACCACGCCGCCCACCAGTCGAGGATGACGATCCCCTCCTTGCTCACGGTGTCCTTGAAGTTGTCCTTGCCGATCTCGACGGTGGCCATGGAGGCTCCTGGAAGGGGTGTCCCGCGAAGGGGTTAGCGGACGGCCAGCAGCTCCACCTCGAAGAGGAGCGTGGAGTTGCCCGGGATGACGGGGGGATAGCCGCGCACGCCGTAGCCCATCTCGGGCGGGATGGTGAGCTTGCGCACGCCGCCCACCTTCATCCCGGCCACGCCCTTGTCCCAGCCCTCGATGACCTGGCCCGCGCCGAGCCGGAAGCTGAAGCCCTCGCCGCGGTCGCGGCTGCTGTCGAACTTGGAGCCGTTGGTGAGCGTGCCCACGTAGTGCACGGTCACCGTCTTGCCCGCGGTGGCCTCGGGGCCAGTGCCCACCTTCACGTCCTCGGTCTTCAGCGCCATCCGTCGTCTCTCCGTCCCGGTATGCGGGAAAACTGCGGGGAATGCTGCGTCCGGCAACCTTAAGCGCCACCCCGCCGCCGCGCTCGGAGGAAGTGCGCGGGGCCGTCCGGCGCTCGACGCGGGCCAGCCAGGCAGGCGGGCGCCGGGGAGGGCCGCCTGAAGCGCCGATGGCGCCGGCTCCAGCCGGCAGGAGCCGGGATGGGAGCGCGGCGCCATCGAGGGAGGCAGTCCGGCCTAGAAGGTGAGGCCGAAGTTCAGCGTGGCGTCGTAGCGGCCCGTGTTGCTGAACTCCACGTCGCCCACGTTGTCGGAGGGCACGCGGCGGGCGAACTCCTGGTCGAAGAGGAAGTTGTAGCCGGCGCGCGCATCCGCGGTGAAGTTGCCCATGTGGGTGCGCAGGCCCAGCCCCACTGGCACGTTGCCCACGGTGTCGTCGCGGAAGCGGGCGCTGCGGTCGTCGCGCACGTTGTAGTCGCTGATGCCGATGCCGCCGAGCACGTAGGGCTGCACCGAGGTGGTGGTGAGGCCCACGGTGAGCGCCGCGTGGCCGCCGTTGCGCACGATGTCCGCGCCGTTGACGTTGTCCTCGTGCTTGATCTCGTTCACCGCGCCCGAGTAGCCGAGCTCGAGGCCCAGCACGCGCGTGGGACGGAAGTTCGCATTCACCGCCACCGCGGGACCGGGAGACACCTCGGGCGCGAGCGCCTGGGTGTAGCCCTCGACGCCGGCGCCCAGCGTCACCGTGAGGCCCTTCATGTCCGCGTGCTTCTTCGGCTCGTAGGGCTGCGCGTCGGTGGGCGTGGTGGTGATGGCCGCGGCGCCCGAGTCAGTCGTCGGAGGCGGAGCGGGCACGGGCTGGGTCGTCACCGGGCGATCCGTGGCCACGCCGCTGCCGCCGGTGCCGCCCGTCTGCGTACTTGCGGCCGGGGCCGCACCGGTGGCGGGCGAGGGCTGCGTCGTGGTCGTCGTCTGGGTCGTCGTGGTCTGGGTAGACGTGCTGCTGGGCGGAGTAGCCGGCTGCACCTGCGTGCTGCCCGAGCCACCGGTGCCCGTCTGGGTGCTCGCAGTATCGAGGCTGCGCTCGGGCTCACTCGGCTGCGCCTGCGTGCTGCCGCTCGCCTGGGACGGCGGGTCACCGTTGCCCGCGCGCGCCGCCGTTCCGTAGAGCAGGGCCGCGACGGCGCCTGCGAGAATTGCCGCTTTCATGGTGCTGCCTCCAGGTGTCGTGGACTGACCTGAAGGTTGTCCTGTGGTGCACATGCGACAAGGACGGGCGGGAGGGGTCGCCCGGACGGCGACCGGGCAGGCCGCTCAGGGCTCGCGGGTCCACTCGGCGCTGCTGACCACCGGCAGCTGCAGCGCGCGCTCGCGGTCCAGGTCCAGGTTGCCGATGTGCAGGGACAGCGGGCTCTGCACCCACTTGTAGATGGATTGCAGGAAGAGGCGGACGAACTTGTCCACGTAGCCCTGCAGCCGCGCGGGCGGGAGCTCGGGGAACATCGGCGCGAGCGCCTGCAGCATCTCGGCGGGGGTGAGCTTCTCGCCGGCGAAGAGGAAGAAGCAGGCGTCCAGCACCGGGAAGGGCATCAGCTCCTCCTCGCCCACCTGGTTGGGGGCGAGCTCGGGGCCGGCCGGCTTCGCCAGCACCTTGCGGATGCCCTCGAGGCCCGTGGTCTCCAGCAGGTAGTCCAGCAGGTACATCACCACCGTCTTGGGCACGTTGGCGATGACGGCGAGCGCGCCCATCAGGTCGCCGCCGATGGTGGTGTAGCCCACCGCCTTCTCGCTCATGTTGCCCGTCTGCAGGAAGAGCCCGCCCGAGGTGTTGCTCCAGTTCCACATGCGCTGCGCGCGCAGGCGCGCCTGGATGTTCTGCTCGGTGAGCGCGCTCAAGGGCTCGCCGCCCAGCATCTGGCGCGTCACGTCCGCCTCGCGCCCGAAGGCCTCCTCGATCGCGATGACCTGGAAGGGCACGCCCAGCTCGCGCGCGATGGTCTCCGCCGCCTCGCGCGTCTCGTCCGAGCTGTAGCGGCTGGGCTGGTAGAAGGCGCGGATGAGGCTGCCGGGGTTCTCCGGCCGCACGCGCTTCGCGTAGCGGTGCGCGATGAGCAGGGTGAGCAGCGAGTCGCGCCCGCCGGAGAGCGAGATGCCCAAAACTTTGAAGGCGCGCGTCTTCTCGAAGTAGTCGCCCACCCCGAGCGCGAGCGCGTCCAGGATGTCCTCGCACAGCGCGGCGCGGGGGCTGCGGCGCGCGTCCGGCCCCGGCAGGAAGAAGCTGCGGCCCGCGGGCACCGGGTACTGCAGCCGCGCGCGCGGGGCCTTCGTGTCCACGCTCTGCGCGCAGTCCACGGTGGGCACGAGCTTGCCGGCCTTCGCCCAGGCCTCGCGGTCGCTGCGCCAGGTGCTGTTCTCGCCGCGCATGCGCACGGTGCGGTCCAGGTCCACCACGCAGGCCTGCCAGCCCTCGCGGAAGCGCTCGGCCTCCATCACCTGGCGGCCGTTCTGGTGCACGAAGCCGCCGCCGTCGAAGATGAGGCCGTCGTTGCTGCCCACCGCGTTCGCGTACGCGAGCGTGCACTGGTAGTCGCCCGAGCGCGTGGCGAGCGTCTCGCGCCGCGTGTCCACGTGCCCCACGCGAAAGGGGCTCGCGCTGAGGTTCACCACCAGCTCCGCGCCCGAGTAGGTGCGCCGGCGCATGGGGCCCTCGGGGCTCCACACGTCCTCGCACACCTCGGGGGCGAGCGTGCCGAAGTCGAAGCGGAAGCAGAGGTCACCGAGCGGCACGCCGCGGTGGCTCTCGGCCATGCCCGGGTAGCCGCGCGCGAAGGTGCGCCCCTCGTAGAAGACGCTGTAGGTGGGCAGCTGCTCCTTGGGCACGAGGCCGTGCACGCGGCCTCCCGCGACGATGGCCGCGCAGTTGAGGCGCAAGCCCCCGTGCGCCACGGTGACGCCGATGGCGAAGACGCACGGGAGCCCCGCCGTCTCGCGCGCGAAGCGCTCCAGCTGCGGCCACTGGTGCTCCACGAAGCCCTGCCACTGCACCAGGTCCTCGGGCGGATAGCCGCCGATGAGCTGCTCGGGGAACAGCGCCACGGTGCAGTCCGCGGCCGCCATCTCGCGCGCGAGCGCGAGCGCCCGGTCGGTGTTGCGCGCGAAGGCGCCCACGGTGGTGTTCACGTTGGCGAGGCCGAGCTTCACGAGCCGCATGGGAAGGACGCGCTCCTCTCTCAGGGTGGGAGAACCAGTGTCTCTCCTGAGGGAGCGTAGCGGGCGCCGGGCCCGCGCGCCTCAGTTGAGCGGCCCGCTTTGCGGCACCGGACTCAAGCGGGCGATGAGCTCGCTCACGTCATCCATCAGTGCGGCGAGGCGTGCGCCCACGTCCAGCTGCTCGAGCAGCTCCAGGCGCCGCTCGGTCTCGGGCACCAGCGCCGCGGCCACCACGTCCGCGAGCGTGCCGCCCGCCGCGCGCGCCGCCACCGGCAGCAGGTTCTCCGCGAAGGAGGGGGGCACCCGCCCCGCCAGCTCGAACACCGCCTGGCGCAGCGCCTCCTCCTCGGGCCCGTTGTAGGCCGCGTCCGGCAGCAGCTGCACCTGCACCTCGCGGTAGAGCTTGCGCGCGGGCAGCTCCTCCAGCACGCGGCCCCGGCACACGCCCTGGAGCAGCAGGTTGTAGCGCCCCTCCTCCACCTCCTCGTGCCAGAGGATGGTGCCCACGCAGAGCAGGGGCGCGAGCGGGGGCCTGCCCCCGTAGTCGCGCTCCCAGCCGGGCTGCAGCCCCCCGAGCGCCATCACCCCGTCGCCCGCGAGTGCGTCCCGCACCAGCTCGCGGTAGCGCGGCTCGAAGATGTGCAGCGGCAGCACCGAGTGCGGGAAGAGCACGGCCGAGGGCAGCGGGAAGACCTTGAGGGCCACGGCGGCGGCGCGCTCCACGCGTTCTTGGGAGGTCATGGGCCTCCAAGTTAACCCCGCGCGCGGCCGCTGCGCGCGCGCCCGCCCGCCTTGCGGACAGGACGGCACGTGTAGGGCGGTGGGAGGGCTGGCAGCGCCCCTGCTTTCCGCTAGGGTGCGCCGCCTCATGCCGGACTTCAGCTCCTCCCCCTCCGACGCCACCTCCCCCGACGCTGCTCCCCGGCCCTCCTGGTACCGCCGCCTCTACCTGCGCGTGGAGGCGATGAGCGCGAGCCCGCACGCGCTGCTCGCGATGGCCGCGGTCTCGGTGGTGGACGGCTCGGTGTTCCCCATCCCGCCCTTCGCCCTGCTGGTGCCCATGGTGCTCGCGCGCCCGAACCGCTGGGTGCGCTACTCGCTGGTGGGCATCGCCGCGAGCATCGTGGGCGGGCTCATCGGGTACTGGCTGGGCACGCTGCTGCACGGCGGCGCCATCAACTTCCTGCACTTCGACCCCAACTTCCGCGTGGACCGCTTCGGCATCCACGCCACCGTCGCCGAGCTGCTGGGGCGCAACATCTGGATGCTCGCCGCGCTCTGCTCGGTGCTGCCCACCCCGCTGAAGATCGTGGCCATCGGCAGCGGCGCCGTGGGCGTGCCCCTGCCCCAGTTCTTCCTCGCGCTCGTCATCGGGCGCACGGTGCGCTTCTTCGTGGTGGCCGGCTTCATGCGCTTCGTCGGCCCCAGCGCGCGCCGCTGGCTGCGCGTCTAGCGCCTGCTCAGTACGTGTAGGCGAGCCCGAACTGCATGCTCCAGGCAGGGCCCTCGCCGCTCGCCACGTAGGTCTGCACGGCCACCGGCTCGATGAAGAGCCGCAGCCGGTCGTCCAGCGGGATCTGGCCGCCGATCGCTACGCGCCCCACCGCGCCCCAGTCCAGGTCGCTGTGGTGGGTGGCGCCGGTGAGCGTGTGCAGCGTCGCGCTGCGGTGCGCGAGCGAGAGCCCCGCGGACACCTCGAGCGAGACGTTGAGGCGCGGGTGCACCGGGTAGAGCAGGCGCGCGCCGGGCATCAGCTCGGTGGCCAGCGTGTCGTCCTGCGAGGTGCCGCTGAAGCTCACCGTCTCGCGCCCCGAGTAGCCGAAGGCCGCCGTGGCGAGCCACTCCACGCGCGCCACCCCCAGCCCCTCCTTCAGCCAGGGGCCGCTCAGCTGCAGCGAGAAGCGCGGCATCGTGGGCCCGACGGAGAAGGGGAACAGCCCGCCCACCGCGGCCGCCACGCTGCGGCGCAGCTCGGGGGGCGGCAGCTTGCGGCCGGCGCCGTACGCGGCGGGCGCCGGGGCCTCCGCGGCGGGCGCGGGCGGGCGGGCCGGCGCCGGGCCGGGGGCGCCGGGGGGCCTGGAGTCCGTGGCCTGCACGAGCCGGCGCGAGGGGCCCGGCATGCGCACCGGGCGGCTGCTCTCCTCGGGCACGCCCAGCTCCGGCGCGGGGGCCCGGCCCGGGGCCGCGCCCAGGGTCCCCGCCTCGGGTGCCTCGGCGGCGGGCGCCTCGGCGTCCGGCGCGCTGCGGCTGGGCACGCCCAGGGGCTGGCCGCGCGGGGCCGCGCGCGCCGCGCCCGCGGGCGCGAGCGCCAGGGCGAGGAGCAGGCCGGGGCGGGGCCGACGGGACAGGAGCTGCGGCTTCGGGGACTTCGTCATGGGAGGGGTCTGCAGGGCACAGCTTAGCTGCGCGGAGCCGGGCGGGCGAGTGCCGCGTCCACCGCGGCGAGCAGCGCCTCCGGGCGCACGGGTTTCTGCAGCACGGGGTTCTTCACGCGCGACATGAAGTCGAGCGCCGCGGGGGTGAAGGCGCCGCCGGAGAGGAAGACGAGCCGCTCGGCGAGCGCGGGCGCGCTGCGGTGCAGCTCCATGTACACGTCCATGCCGGTGGTCTCCGGCATGTGCAGGTCGCAGAGCACCACGTCGAAGCGCTGGCCGTGCTCCATCCAGGTGAGCGCCTCGCTGCCGCGCGTGGTGGTGACCACCTCGTGCGCGGGCTCGAGCAGCAGGCGCATGGACTGGGCGAGCCGCACCTCGTCCTCGATGATGAGGATGCGCCCGCGCCGGGAGGCGGGTCCGGGCCCGGGCTGCTGGGCGCCGGAGGCCGGGGCGCTCGCCGGAGCGGCGGCCTGCGCCGGGGCGGGCGCGGGCGGCAGGTGCACGGAGAACACGCTGCCCTGGCCGCGGGTGCTGCGCACGCGCAGCTCGCCGCCGTGCGCCTCCACGATCTGCCGGCAGATGGCGAGCCCCAGCCCGGTGCCGCCGCCCTCCGCCTTCGTGGTGAAGAAGGGCTCGAAGAGGTGGGGCAGCGCCTCGGGCGCGATGCCCACGCCGCTGTCCTCCACCTCGAGCAGCGCGCGGCCCTGGGGGTCGGTGCCGGTGCGCACGCGGATGACGTTGCGCTCGGGCGGCCCGCTCACCGCCTGCCCCGCGTTCATCAGGAGGTTGAGCAGCACCTGGCCCAGGCGCGCCTCGTCCCCCAGCACCCGCGGCGCGGGCTCCAGCTCCTGCACCAGCTGCGCCTTGGCCTGCAGCGCGTGGCTCGCCATGCGCAGCGCCGGGCCCACCAGCACCGGGAGCTCGAGCGGCGCGCGCCGGTCCTCGCTGCCGCCGCGGCTGTACATGCGCAGCTCGCGCACGATGCGCCCGATGCGCTCGGCGCCCTCCAGCGCGTCCTCCACGCGGCCGCGCACCTCCTCGCCCGCGTTCTGGCGCGCGAGCCGCTGCTGCGCCACCTGCAGGCTCGCACTGAGGTAGGCGAGCGCGTTGTTGATCTCGTGCCCCACCCCGGCCGCGAGCGTGGCCATGGAGGCGATGCGCTCGCTCGCGAGCTGCCGCGCCTGCAGCTGCTTGAGCGCCGTCACGTCGCGGTGCGTGGCCACGAAGTGGGTGAGCCGCCCGTCCGCGTCGCGCACGGGCGAGAGCTGCTGCTCGGTCTGCACGAGGGTGCCGTCCTTGCGCGCCAGCGTCACCTCCACGCGCAGGTGACTGCCCTCCGCCAGGGCACGGTCCAGGCGCGCGCGCGTCTCCGGGTCCAGCGCGAGGCCCAGCAGCGAGCGCGGCGTGCGCCCCACCAGCTCCTCCGGGCGGTAGCCCAGGAGCGCCGCGAGCGCCTCGTTCGCGAACACGATGCGCAGGCCGCCGCCCGCCGGCAGCACCTCGCTGATGACCACGCCCTCCTGCACGCTGCGCACCGTGGTGGCGAAGAGCGCGAAGCGCGCCGCCACCCGCTGGCGCTCGCTGGTGGCCGCCGCGACCAGCAGCGCCGTGCCCGCGATGACCCCGAGGAACAGCTGCAGGAGGAGCAGGTCCTGCGTGTGCGCCTGGCCGCCGAAGGGCCCCAGCCCCTGCACGGTGCCGCCGATGCACAGCGCGCCCAGGATGAGGTTCGCGAGCGCCGCCCCCTCGGGCCCCAGGCGCAGCGCGCTCCACACGCACAGCGGAAAGAGCAGGAACGCGGGCACCAGCACCGCGCTGCCCCCGCCGGTGGGCCGCAGGAACACCGCGAGCCCCACCAGCGCCGTGAGCGCGAGCGCCGCGAGCGTCTCGGGCCCCCTGCCCGCGAGCCCCCAGCTGCGCAGCCGCGCGAGCTGCAGCAGCGCAGGTGTGACGATGAGTGCCCCCATGGCGTTGCCCAGCCACCACACCCACAGCGCCGTGAGCGCCTGGCCCGCGGGCATCGCCCCCGTCAGGAAGAGGGTGCTCACGCCGATGCCCGCGCTCACCAGCGCCGGCAGCGCGGCGCCGCCCACGGCGAAGCGGAGCACGTCCCGGGTGCGCCCCAGCCGCAGGTCCAGCTGCGCCCACCGCAGCAGCCACACGGCCACCAGCGGCTCGAGCGCGTTGCCCACCGCCATGCCCAGCGCGAGCGGGCAGTGCCCGTCCGCGGGCACGAGGTCCGCCGCGATGGCGCCCAGGAAGATGCCCGGTGCGAGCCGCGGCCCGCCCAGCAGCAGCAGCGCGACGGACAGGCCGGTGGGCGGCCACACCGGGCTCACCGCGCCGTGCACCGTGGCGAAGGCGAGCCCGAACCGCGCCGTCAGCCAGTACGCGAGCGCCGTCCCGAGCAGCGCAAGCCCGTAGCGCAGCCGCGGGGGCTTCAGGATGTGGGCGAGCTGCAGGATGGTGGGGAGCCCCCGTCCATCCGCCCGGACCGGGCGGAAGAAGCGCACATCGTAGAGGCGGAAGGGGTCCGGGCCAAAATCGCGGCCTCAGGCCCGGACGCCTGGCCGCCCTGCCGAGGGGGGAGCCCCCCCGCGCGGGGCGCCCGGCGCCCGGATGCAATGGGCCTGGGGCCCGCCCGTAGGAAGGGGCAAGGAGGTCACCCGACCATGTCGCGTCCCGGCGTCGCAGCCCTGCTCTCGTTCCTCATCCCTGGCGTGGGGCAGATCTACAACGGAGACATCCTGCGCGGGCTCTTCTGGCTCATCGTCACCCCCGGCCTGTGGATCGGCACCGGCGGCTGCTTCGGCTGGGTGTGCCACCTCATCGCGGCCGCCACGGCGCACAACCGCGCCGAGGACAAGGAGCGGGGCCTGCGCTACGGCTGACGCAGCGCCCCCACCCTGCAGCACCCGCGCGGGTCGGCCCTCTCCTCGGGGCCGGCCCGCGCGGCTTTTTCACAGCAGCGCCGCCGCCAGCTCCTGCGCGCTCTGCGCGAGCGCCTGGGCCCCGTGCGCGCGCAGCTCCGCCTCGCCGCGAAAGCCCCAGGTCACCCCCACCGCGTGCATGCCGGCCGCCCGCGCCGTCTTCATGTCCACCGGCGTGTCGCCCACGAAGGCGCAGGCCGCGGGCGCCACCCCCAGCTCCGCCGCGAGCGCGAGCGCGGCCGAGGGGTCCGGCTTGCGCGCCACCCCCGGCCGCTCGCCGTACACCGCCCCGAAGGGCACCCCGGGAAAGAGCGCCTCCACCAGCTGCCGCGTGTAGCCGTCCGACTTGTTGCTCAGCACCGCGAGCCGCGTGCCCGCGGCCACCAGCCGCTCGAGCAGCGCCCGCACGCCGGGAAAGGGGCGCGTGTGGTCCAGCAGGTGCTCGGCGTAGTGCGCGCGGTAGCTCTCCAGCAGCGCCGCCTGCAGCGCCCCGGGGGCCTCGTTGCTCGCGCGGCTCACCAGCACGCGCACGCCCTCGCCCACGAAGTGGCGGTAGGCCTCGTGCGGGTGGGTGGGCAGCCCGTGCTGCGCGAGCGCCCAGTTCATCGCCCCGGCGATGTCCTCGAGCGAGTCCACGAGCGTGCCGTCCAGGTCGAAGAGGGCGGCGGCGAAGCGGGGGGCGGTGCGGGCGGAGTCGGGCATGGAGGGGCCCAGAGAACACGAACGCCCCGGTCCGTCGAGGACCGAGGCGTCGGGTGCTGCGTGCGCTCGGAGCGCTACTGCGGGGTGGCCGAGGCTGCGGCGCTGCCGCCGGTGGCGCTGCCGCCCGCCGAGGCCTGGGGCGCCGGCTCGCCGCTGCCCTTGTTGATGACCGCGAAGTTGGTGTTGTAGTAGCCCGCGTTCGCGCACGAGGCGAGCACGCGCTTGATGATGCCGAAGTCCACGTCCTTGTGGCCCTGGATGTTCACGTCGCCCTTGAAGCCGTTGGCGTCGTCCTTGGCCATGGCGTGCAGGTCCTCGTACTGCTTCTTCATCTCGCGCAGCTTCTCCTCGAGCGCGGGGATGGAGAGGTAGCTGTCGTCCTTCACCAGGTCGTCCACGCGCCCGATGACGGTGCCGCTCACGCTCACCTGCTCGGGGGAGACCATCACCACCGGGTGCATCTCCACTTCCTTGACGTTCGCCGCCTCGGGAAGCTGGATGTCCTTGGTCATCATCAGCACCTCGCCCGTCGCGCTGAAGTTCGCGATGAGGAAGAGCACGATGATCACGAACATGTCGACGAGCGGGGTGATGAGCAGGTCGGCGTAGCCGCTCTTCTTGCCGTGCGCGCCGTGCCCGAACACCTTCGAGTGCTGGAGGCGCTTGCCGTACCGCTTACCGGGAACCTGGATGGACATGGGAGTCGGTTGCTCGCTCTGAAAGGTACGGGAGGGCTAGGAGGCCTGCGTCGCGGCGAGGCTCACCTGGGGGAGCCCGGCGCCGATGCACTCGTCGATGATGCGCACGAGGTCGTCGTACTTCACCTTGTCCTCGGGCTGCACGGTGATGGCCACCTGGTCCGGCAGGTTGCTCTTGATCTCCTTGATGCGCTCGGTGACCTTCGAGAGGTCGAGCTTGCCGCCGTCCAGGCGCGAGATCTTGATGGGGTCGTAGGTCGTCTGATCCGCGGTGAGCCGCATCTCCTCCTGGGTGACGACCAGGGTGAGGGTCACGGTCTTCGTCGTGTCCTCCTGCGGCTGCTCGATGTCCGCGCCGCCGGCCTGCGAGACCTGGAGGCGGCCGATCTGCGTCCACACGGCCGTCATGATGAGGAAGCTGATGGTCACTGCCATCAGGTCGATGAAGGGGACCAGGTTGATGGCGGTATCGAGCGGCTTCTTGCCACCCTTGCCACTCGCCCCGATGTCCATTCCGCCAGCCATGCCACACTCCCTTTTCCCGCTACCGCTGGGCGCTGCCCGCTGGGCGCGCCACGTGACTGCACCAGACCCCGACTGCTGCTGACCGCTGCTGCTCTTGCGCTGCGCCCGCCGGGAACGGGGCCCCCGCGACAGGGGCCCCGCGCGCTACCGGAGGGGTGCTGCGGTGCTGCTACTCCTCGTCGTGGGACGCCGCGACCGCCACGGTGGCGTTCTTGAACTTCTCGCGGTTGTTCACGATGAGGTTGAGCACCGAGACGCTGGTCTCGTTGATGTCGTTGATGATGCTCTGGGTGCGGCCCATGAGGATGGAGAAGGCCACCAGCGAGGGGATCGCGACGAGCAGACCGAAGCCCGTGCAGTTCATGGCCTCGGAGATGCCGTTGGCGAGAATGGTCGCCTTGTCGGCCGGGTTCACGGTCGCCACCGCCTCGAAGCAGGTGATGAGGCCGTTCACCGTACCGAGCAGACCCGCGAGCATCGCGGCGTTGCCGAGCATGGCGAGGTAGCCGGTGCGCGCCTCGATGCGCGGGGTCTCGCGCAGGCTCGCCTCGTCCAGCGCGGCCTGGACCTCGTCCTGGCCCTTCGGGACGTTCATCAGGCCGGCCTTGATGACGTTGGTCAGCGGGGTGGGCTTCTGGCCCGCCACGTAGTTGATCGCCTTGTCCAGGTCACCCGCGTAGATGTGCTTCTTCAGGCCGCGCAGGAAGCCCTCCTTGTTGATGGAGGCCTTGGCGAAGAGCACCAGGCTGCGCTCGATGATGATCGCGAGCGCGATGACCATGCAGATCGCGATGGGGTACATGCCGGCCTGGCCTGCCTCCCAGCGACGAGCGAGCTCGTCGAAGAAGGAACGGTCGGAGCCGGCGGCGGCCAGCAGGGAAAGCTGCGTCAGGAACCCCAGATTCATCGCGTATTGCCTCCAGTAAGCACGGCTGGCCCACCGCCGGGCGGCAGGGCCACGTTCCTCTGCCGTCCAGCGGCCTGGAATAAGGCGCGGGGGGCAGCGAAACGCATCTTCAAGGACGCCAGACTGTAGGAATGCCCCCTCGGAGTGTCAAGGTAGGCACGGGTCGTTAACTGGTGAAATTACACGGGAAATTTGTGATTCGTGGGGGGTTGGCAGGCCGCAAAACAGGGCAGTGGGCGCAGCCGCTTGTGCCTGCCTGCCGCTTTGACCCCTGCTCCGGACGGGTGCTATGGCCGGCCCCATGGCGAGGAAGCGCATCGGGGAGCTGCTCCTGGGGCGGGGGGCGATCACCCCGGCCCAGCTGGAGGCGGGGCTGGCGGAGCAGCGGGTGCGGCGGCAGCGGCTGGGGGCGGTGCTGATCGCGCAGGGCGCGATCACGGACGCGACGCTCGCGCAGGTGCTGAGCGAGGCGCTGGGGCTTCCGGCGGCGCAGCTCTCGGAGGTCCAGCCCGAGTGGAGCGCGATCCACATGCTGCGCGCCCGCTTCTGCGAGCAGCACGACCTGTTCCCCTACGCCCTGGAGACCCTGCGCGGCCGGCGCCACCTGCTCGTGGCCATGAGCGACCCGCTCAACGTGCCGGCGCTCGAGGAGATCGAGTTCACCACCGGCCTCAAGGTGGCCGCGCACGTGGCCCCCCTCTCCGAGGTGCGCCAGGCCATCCTGCGCTACTACCACAAGGTCGGCCCCGACTCGGCCGCCGGCGCGGGCCAGGTGGTGGGCCCGGGCGGCGCGCCGCTGCAGGTGGGCTCCGGCGAGCTGCCGACGCTGGACGTCGCCGAGGTGGTGCACGGGGACGAGGAGCCGGCGGTCATCGTCGGCGAGGCGCTGCCCGCCGGGGAGATCACCGAGCGCAATGCGCTCGCCGCGCTGATCGAGCGGCGCGAGGCCCAGCGGCGCGCCGCGCGCGAGGCCCAGCGGCCCGCGGCGGACTTGCGTCCGGGCGCCGCGGCGCCTGCGCGCCCCGTGCCCGCGGCGGCCTCGAGCGCGAAGGGCCTGGGCGCGGACCTCGCGTACCTCCTGGGCGAGGCCGGCGCCGCCCGCGAGACGAGCGACGTGGAGGAGCTGGAGCGCAAGTTCTGGGCGCTGATGCGGATCATGGCCCGCAAGGGGCTGCTCACCCGCGAGGAGTTCAGCCGGGAGCTCGATGACGCGGAGGGGCCGGCCGCAGCGCCCGCGCCGCCGCCGCTGCCGCCTGCGGGCCGCGTGCGGTAGGGCGCGGCATCGGGTCGCACCTCCCTCACCCCCGACCCTCTCCCAGGGGGAGAGGGGACCTTCACGCGGCTGCGCCCCCTCGTGCGCCGGCTATGAGGCGTCGCCTTCGGGCGTCCCGGGTGTTTCGCCCCACAGGCCGTGGCGCCGCGCGCGCCGGCCGAGGGTGACCGCGTCCGTCTGCAGCTCCGCGGCCGCGCGCCGCAGCACGCCGCCGTGGCGCGCGAGCGCCTCGCGGATCAGCGCCCGCTCCAGCGCGTCCAGCCGCGCGCGCAGCGAGCCCGTGCCGGTGGAGGGCGCGGCCTGCGCGGGCGCTGCGGCGGCCGCGCGCGCCACGACGTCCGGCAGCTGCCCGGGGCCCAGCGCCTCCCCGTCGCGCGAGAGCAGCACCGCGCGCTCCATCGCGTTCTTCAGCTCGCGCACGTTGCCCGGCCAGCCGTAGGCCTGCAGCGCCGCCGCCGCCTCCGGCGAGAGCCCGCGCGCCGAGCGCCCCAGCCGGGCGTTGAAGAGCTCGAGGAAGTGCTGCGCGAGCGGCAGCACGTCCTCGGGCCGCGTGCGCAGCGGGGGCAGGTCCAGGGTGAAGGAGTTGAGGCGGTAGAAGAGGTCCGCGCGGAAGCGCCCGCTGCGCACCTCCTCGGCGAGGTCGCGGTTGCTCGCCGCCACCACGCGCACGTCCACCCGGCGCGAGCGCACGCCGCCCACCGGCCGCACGTCCCCCGTCTCCAGCACGCGCAGCAGCTTCGCCTGCAGGTTGGGCGTCGTGTTCTCGATCTCGTCCAGGAACAGCGTGCCGCCGTGCGCGAGCACGAAGAGGCCGGGGTGGTCCGCCACCGCGCCGGTGAAGGCCCCCTTCACGTGGCCGAACAGCTCGCTCTCCAGCAGCGTCTCGGTGAGCGCGCCGCAGTCCTGCACCACGAAGGGGCCGCTCGCGTCGCCGCTCAGCTGGTGCAGGCTGCGCGCGAGCACCTCCTTGCCCGTGCCCGTCTCGCCCTGCAGCAGCACCGCCACCCGGTGCGGCGCGGCGAGCGCGAGCAGCTCGCGCACGCGGCGCATCGCAGGGGACGCGAAGCCCGGCTCCTCACCCGCCTCGGGCACCGCGCGCGGCAGGGCACCCGGCTCGCCGCCCGCGCCCAGCGCGTGGCGCTGGCGGTGCAGGTGGCGCTCGAGCTCCATGCCCATGCGGTGTTGCTCGGTGCGCACCCCGTGCTCGCGGCAGGCGGCGAGCACGGCGCGCGTGAGCGCCTCCGGGTCCGGCCCCTCGGGGTGCGGGGCGAGCGCGCGGAACACCTTGTCCGCGTTGAACAGCGCCACCAGGCGCTCGGGCCGCGAGGGCGCGCAGTAGACGACGCGCGGGGCGAGGTCGCGCAGCGAGTCCTCGGGCGCGCGGCGCGCCGCGAGCGCCTCCACGCGCGCCGCCGCCACCTCCTCGCTGGGCCCGCACACCACCACGCAGGAGAGGTCGCCGCGCTCGAGCACCGCCTCCAGCGCCGCCTCGTCCGCGCACACGTGCACGCTCGCGTGCGGCTCCAGCGCCGCGCGCACCCGCGCCTCCTCCTGGGCGCCCGCCCCCACCACCGCCACCTGCAGCCGGTGCCCGCTGAGGTAGCGCACCAGCAGCACCTGGTCGTCCTCGGCGAAGCGCGTGAAGTGCACCCCCAGGCTCGCCGCCGCCGCGCTCTCGGGGCCCGCGGGCACGTCGTGGCGCCAGCGCACCTCGCCCAGCGCGCGCACCCGCAGCGCGTCCCCCGGCAGGTTGAAGCTGAGCTGCAGCACGCTGCCCTCGCGCGGCCCCTCCTCGGGCCCGCGCGGCGCGGCGATCAGCCCGATGCCCGTGGCGCTCAGGTTCACCGACCAGCAGCCGCGCAGCGGTGGATCCGTCATCACCTGCACGTGCAGCGGTGTGCGCCGCCGCCACAGGCCGCCGTACCCGGCCTCCGCTGCCCCCTGCTTCAGCACTGAAGGGGGCTGCTTCATGGTTGAAGCCCCAGCCCAAAGCCCTGCGATTGCACGCGTTCCTCCCGCTTCCTCCCCCCGGATGGGCACCGCGCGCCCGCTTCAGGACCGATGCGCGCGCGCTTCGGCCCCCTGCGTCATTCCGCGACCTTCGCCCGGGCCGAAGCTTGGCCTGGTTCCTGCCAGAAAGCCACCAACCCGGTGAACTCTGGATTCTACCGGGGCAGGAGATTTCCACATGGGCGGCGTACGGATCATCGGAGCTGGGGCGTACGTGCCTCCGCGGGTCATCAGCAACGAGCGGATCGCACGAGCCATCCCGGGTTGGAGCGCAGAGCGGATCGAGGAGAAGACGGGCATCCGCGAGCGGCGCTTCCTCTGGGACTTCGACGACGCGACGGGGCAGGCCCTCCCCCCGCCCGAGGACGCGAAGCACTTCTTCCCGCGCAACGGCGTGGACATGGCGCAGGTGGCGCTCGAGCGCGCGCTGGCCATGGCGGGCGTGGACGCGAAGGAGCTGGACGGGCTCTTCCTCGTCACCTGCACGCCGGACCGGCTCAACTTCAGCCACGACGCGATGAGCCTGCACCACACGCTGGGCATGCGCACGGACGCGTTCGCGCTGGTGCTCGACGACGGCTGCGCGGGCACCCCCTACATGATGGACATGGCCCAGCGGATGATCTCCGCGGGCGCGTACAAGACCATCGCCGTGATCGGCTCCGCCTTCACCAGCTCGCTCACCAACCGCGAGGTCTTCACGAGCGAGCTGCAGCTCGCCCCCGGCAAGCGGCCCGTGAACGCGTACCTCTCCATGTACGTGTTCGGCGATGGCGCGGGCGCGGTGGTGCTGCGCGGCGGAGGCCGCCCGGACGAGGGCATCCTGCACAGCTTGAGCGGCAACGAGCACGGCGAGCTGGTGGCGCGCCGCGGCGGCGGCCAGCTCAACCTGCCCTACCAGGGCCGGATGAAGCCGGTGGAGATGGCCTTCGTGGTGGACGGCTACGCGGTGGCCCGCTCCTACCCCACGCACATGCAGCACGCGGTGGACGGCGCCTTCGAGAAGCACCCCGAGCTGCGCGACCAGGTGAAGCGCTACTACTTCCACCAGCCCAACAAGCGCCTCATGGACTCGTACACCAGCCGCGCGGGGCTGCCCGAGGACAAGGTCGCCTGCAACGTGGACCGCTACGGCAACACCTCTGCCGCCGGGAAGCTGATCCTGCTCGCCGAGGACCTCGAGGCGGGCCGCGTGCGCCTGGGCAGCGGAGACCTGGTGGTCACCGCCGCGGTGGGCGCCAACGTGCACTACGCCTCGCAGCTCATCCGCCTCTAGGGACCTCCGCCACTGGGGGAAAGTCCGGTGGGTCGACTTTCACCCCCACCCTGCCGCAGACTCCGCCCCCGCAGTTCCTCTGGCCCCCAGGATCACCATGACCGCCCCCCGCTTCCCCACCCCCCTCACCGATGAGTTCGCAGAGCGCTCCGCCCAGGCGGAGCCCAGCGACCAGTGCCGCGGCCTCTTCTACAACGGCGCCCTCAACGCCGTGCGCCACATGGCCGGCCCCGAGGCCTCCGAGCGCTGCCGCGCCGCCGGCGGCGAGAAGAAGCCGGTGGACTTCTTCAACTACCCGGTGACCGGCTTCCAGCGCCTGTGCCTGCAGGCCATCCAGGAGCTGGGGCCGAAGCTGGGCTCGGGCGAGAAGGTGCTGCAGCTGCTCGGCAAGCAGGCCGTGGACGACTTCCTCGTCTCCACCGCCGGCAAGACGCTGCTGCTGCTCGCGAACACGGACCCCAAGCGGCTGGTGAGCAACCTGCCCTCGGGCTTCCGCGCCTGCGTCACCTACGGCGAGCGCACCGTGCTCTGGAGCAGCCCCAAGCAGTGCACCATCGCCATGAAGCGCGACTTCATGCCCCACCCCTACCACGAGGGCGTGCTGCACACCGTGCTCACCACCCTGGGCGCCAAGGGCGTGCAGGTGAAGGGCAAGCGCACCGGCGTGGTGGACGCGGACTACGACATCTCCTGGGAGTGATGCCCCCCGACTCGACTGACGTACCCCACGCTGCACGCTGCACTGGAGACCTCATGCACCTGACGACTTCGACCCTCCGCACCGCTGTGGCCGCTGCCGTCTCGCTCTGCACCCTGCTCGCCGCGCAGCCCGCGCTCGCCGGCGAGCGCACGTACATCTTCCGCTCGGTGGAGGACGCCTCCACCCCGCCGGACCCCGCCGTGTGCGCCCAGGCGTCCTTCGTCGCGAACGTGAAGCTGGGCGGCAGCCTCTGGTGGCAGCAGACCAGCCCGGTGGACGCGCGCGTCGCGCCGCGGCTGCAGCGGCGCATCGGCAAGGCCACCGCCTGCGTGCGGATCAACGACTTCACCTTCCCGACGGCTCTGGACAAGAGCCCGAACTTCTACGTCGCCTTCGACCTGCCCGCCGGCCACTTCACCGCGGAGGGCATCTGCAAGATCATCAGCAACGACGTGCCGGTGGGCATGCTCATCATCGGCGGCTGCGCGCTCAAGCTCACCAGCTGGCCCGCGCGCTTCAGTGGCGGCGCGGTGTCCAGCCTCAGTGTGCTCAACCCCTTCAGGCAGCCCGGCTTCAACACCGGCAGCACCTACGTGCTGCAGGTCTACGAGGCCGACCAGCCGGGCGAGGAGAAGGAGCAGCACCTGGGCCGCAGCATGGAGATCACGGAGCTGGTCGAGGCGGCGCAGCCGTAGCCCTCGCGTCCTCCTGCTTCCTTCGCGCGGCCGCCGGTCATCCGGCGGCCGCGTTGCTTTTCGGGGACGGCCATCCCTCACCCCGGGGGGCTTGCCCCCCTGCGCGGGGGGGATCCTCTCCCAGGGGGAGAGGGAGGACTAGTCCGCGAGCGGGAGGCGCACGGTGAAGGTGGCGCCCTCGCCCGGCGGGCTCTCCACGCCGATGCGCCCGCCGTGGCTCTCCACGATGCCCTGCACGATGGAGAGCCCGAGCCCCGTGCCCTTGCCCTCGGGCTTGGTGGTGAAGAAGGGCTCGAACACGTGCCCGAGGTGCTCGGGCGCGATGCCGGCGCCGGTGTCCTGCACCTGCACCACGGCCTCGCTGCCCTCGGTGCTCACCGAGAGCGTGACGCTGCCGCCCCCGCTCATGGCGTGCGCCGCGTTGGTGAGCAGGTTCACGAACACCTGCACCAGGTTGCCGCGCACCCCGCGCAGGGTGGGCTGGGCGCGGTAGTCGCGCAGCACCTGCACGCGCGCGCGGGTGAGCACGTGCTCGCAGAAGCCCGCGGCCTGCTCCAGCACCGCCTGCAGGCTCACGCGCTCGGGCTTGTCGCGCGCGGGGCGCGCGTAGGTGACGAGGTCGCGGGTGAAGCGCAGCACCCGCTGGCTGTTCTCCAGGATGCGCGAGAGCTTCTCGCGCTCGGCCTCGGCCTCGGGGCCGCGCGCGCGGGCGCCGTGCAGCAGGGCCTCCGCGTAGCAGGACACCGCGGTCATCGGGTTGTTGATCTCGTGCACCACGCCGGCCGCGAGCTGCCCCAGCGAGGCGAGCTTCTCCGCCTGGATGATGCGCCGCTCCAGCTCGCGCACCGCCGTGATGTCCTGCCCGATGGCGATGACGCCCTCGACCTCGCCCTGCGCGTTGAGCACGCTGGAGGTGGCGAAGGAGGCGCGCACCTCGCCCGCGCGGGTGCGGATGCGGGTCTCGAAGCCATCCACCTGGCGGCCGCGGATGGCCTCGTTCACCACCCCGCCCATGCGCAGCCGCTCGCCCTCCGGCACGAAGGAGAGCAGGTCCTGGCCCAGCACCTCCTCCTTGGTGAAGCCGGTGAGCTTGGTGAGCGCCTGGTTGAAGACCACGATCTTGCGCTCGCGGTTGCACACGACGATGAGCGCGTTGGCGCGCTCGAGCAGCTCCTCCAGGTACTTGCGCACGAAGGTGAGCTCGTCGATGAGCTTCGCGTTGCGCACCGCCACCGCCACCTGGTTCGCGAGCTGCGGCAGCACGCGCTCGTCGCCCAGCGCCTCGCCGAGCAGCGGCGCGGGCCACTCCAGCTGGATGGCGCCGAACAGCTCGCCGCTCGCCACCAGCGGCGCGCTCACGCTGCCCACGCTGCCCTCGAAGAGCAGGGGCAGCTCCGCATCCGCCTCCACCAGCTGGGCTGCGCCCGGCGCGAGCCGCTCCAGCGCGAGCTGGGTGCGCTGCACGGCGCTGCGCTTGAGCACCACGGGGCCCTGCACCTCGGAGCGCAGCCTTCCTTCCGCGTAGAGCGAGGTGAGGGCACCGGAGTGCGCGTCCAGGATGCGCAGGCAGAAGAGGCGGCCGGGGAACAGCGCCTTCACGCCGCGCGCCACCGCCGCCACCAGCTCCTCCTCGCCCTGGGCGGCCGCGAGCTTGCGCCCCAGCTCCAGCAGCGCGCTCTCCACCCGCTGCTGCTCGCGCAGCGCGCGCTCCACGCTGCTCGCGAGCGTGACGGCGAGCCGCACGACCACGAACTCCCCCTGCGGCTGCAGGGTGAGCGGCAGGCGCCGGCCCCCGGGCAGGGGCGCCTCCCACTCCTCGCCGTAGCCCTCGAGCGAGAGCGGGGCGCGCTCGGCGAGCGCGCCGGCGAGCTGCGCGAGCGTGTGGCCGCCTTGCGCGAGCGCGCGGGTGAGCGCGGGGTTCGCGCACAGCAGCGCGCCCTGCCGGTCCAGCAGGGCCACCGGCTCCTCGAGCGAGGCGAAGAAGGCCTCCAGCGCCGCGTGTGCGGGCGGCGCCGCGGCCAGAGCCGCGGCCGGAGGAACATGGGCGCGGCGCAGGGCGTCAGTCTTCATCCGACGCCTTGTCCAGGTCCACGATCTGCTGCGCGCCCACGTAGGCCTTGGTCTCGTAGCGGGTGATCTTGCCGATCTTGCGCACGATGTCCGCCATGCGCTCCGCCTCGCGGTAGATGATGTCCACCGGGCGGTAGGCGAAGTCGCCCTCCTTCAGCTTGCGCTTGAGCAGCTCCGCGTAGCCCATCACGCTGGTGAGCGGCTGGTTGAGCTCGTGCGCGGCGGTGCCCGCGAGCGCCACGATGACCGCGTTCTTCTCGCTCTGCTCGAGCCGGGTCTCCGCGTCCGTGAGCTTCTTCTCCAGGTCCACGCGCGCGCGCAGGTCGGTGAAGATGCCCACCGTGGCCACCTCGCGCCCGTCCTCGTAGACGATGGAGGCGGTCATGCTCACCGGCACCGCCTCACCCGAGCGGGTGAGGATGTGCTGGCGGCTGGCGACGAGCCGGCCCACCCCCCCGTGTTCCTCGCTGCGCAGCATGGCCATCACCTGCTTGGCCACGCCGGGCGGGTAGAGCTGGTTCACGTGGATGCCCGCGAGCGCCTCGGCGGCCGTCCAGCCGCAGATGGCCTCGGCGCCGGGGTTGAAGAGGATGACGTTGCCCTGCAGGTCCGCGGCGATGATCGCGTCCACCGACGAGTCGATGAGCCGCTGCAGGAAGTCCTTCGTCTTGCGCAGCTCGTCGGCGAGCTGGCGCGCGAGCGTCACGTCCCGGAAGGAGAGCACCGCGGCGGCGTTGCCGTCGTGCAGCGGGGAGGCGCTGACGCAGAGCGTGAGCTGGCGGCCGCGCCGGGTGCGCGCCACCACGTCCACCTCCGTGCGCACCTCGCCGCGGGTCGCCGCGCACAGCAGCTCCATCAGCGGCGTCTCGTCCCCAGGCAACACCAGCTCACCCACGTGCTGGCCGCGCACCACCTGCGCCGGCGCGTCCAGCAGGCGCGCCGCGGCCGGATTGAGCGAGAGCACGCGCGCGCCCTCGTCCAGGATGACCACGCCCTCGCTCACGCTGGCGAAGAAGAGCTGGTAGGTGTTGAGCGCGGCCGCGCGCTCCTCCGCCGCGATGCGCGCGCTCTTCTCCAGCTCGCTCTGCCCGCGCACGCTCTGCACCAGCGTGGCGTTGCGCAGGGCCACCGCGGTGGCGTGCGCCACGGTGAGCAGGAACTCGAGCTCGCGGCCCCCGAAGCCGCGCTGGCTGCCGGAGCGGCGCAGCAGCAGCACGCCCAGCACTTCCCCGCGGATGGTGAGCGGCAGCGCGGCGATGGTGTCGATGCCGCGCGCGCTCACGTGCGCGCGCACGCCCTCGAGCAGCGGGTGCCCGGGCGCATCCTCCAGGATGAGCGGCTTGCCCGTGCGCGCCACCTCGCGCACCTCCGGGTAGCGGCTCAGCTCGATGCGCAGGTCCTTGAGCGAGGCGTCGTCGCTCGCCGCCACCACGATCGCCGCCTCGCCCGCCGGGTCCAGCAGCAGCAGCGAGGCGCGCGCGATGTCCATCTCCTCGGCGAGCCGGCGCGTCATGCCGTGCAGGAGCGCCTGCAGGTCCAGCGTGCCGGCGAAGTCCGCCGTGAGCTCCAGCAGGAGCCCGAGGTCGCGGCTGCGCTGGCGCTGCTCGCTGCGCTCGTGGTGGCGCTCGGCGGCGCGCGCGAGCCGCAGCGCCAGCTCCGCGTCGTCCGGGTCGTTCGACTCTGACGGGCCGCGCAGCACCACCTCCGCCACATACAGGCCGCCCAGCTGCTCCTCGGGCAGCTGGGGCCCCGCGCCCCAGAGCACCAGGCTGAGGCGCGAGACGTCGTGGCGGTGAGAGAGCGCGGCGAGCGCCGGGAGCCCCTCGGCCGCCTCCAGGTCCAGCAGCACCAGGCCCGCCGCCTCCAGGCTCTCCACCTGCCGCAGCCCCGCGCGCTCGAGCGCCGCCGCCGCCCGCGCGTGCGAGGGCGCGCCGGGAGGCAGCAGGAGGACACCGGGCGTGGAGGCGTGGAACGGCACGAGCGGGGGCCACTCTACACCCACCCCGGCCCCTGCCCAGAAGCCGGCCTGCCCCGCGGGCTGGGGCCGGAAAAGCCGCGGCCCCACGCTCCGCGTGCGGGCGGAGGTGGGGCCGGGAGTGTGGGCGTCAGGCGAGGCCTAGAAGCGCGCGGTCACCGTGATGCCGGGGCGACCGTAGGGGCGCGGGGGGTAGGGCACCCACACCCACTCCTCGGCCGGCTCGTAGTGCCCGTCCACGTAGCGGGTGTCGTAGTAGCCGTCGCGGCAGGTGGTGCGGCGCATGTGGTGGTGCTGCTCCGTGGTGCACACCTCGGGCACCCACACGCGCTCCTCGTAGCCGGACACCCAGCGCTGCGTGGTGCGCAGCTCGTAGCGGCCGTCCGGGCGGGGCGCGGGCTCCGGCGGGCGGTGGTAGACGACGCCCCCACCCACGCGCACGTTGATCACCGCGCCCGGGCCGCGGCGGTCGTCGCGGCGGTCATCGCGGCGGTCGCGCCACTCGCGGCGGCCCTCGTCGCGGTCGCCGCCGCGGCTCGCGCCGTGGTCGTCCGCGAGCGCAGCGCCCGCGCCGAAGAGGACCGTGCCAACGAGGAGAGTCAGGATGCCGGGCTTGAGGTTCATGGTGTTGCCTCCGTGTTCTGTGCTTACCGACGGGGCAGGCGCGGGAAAATTCAGCCGGGGAATGCGGCGCGCACGGGCCCATGTGGGACACCGGTGGGACACGGGGCGCGCGGGTGCGCAGCGGCGCGAAGCGGTGTAGACCCGCGCGCCATGATCCGCCTCGTCGTCACCGACATGGATGGCACCCTCTACTCGTGGGTGGACTACATCGTTCCCGCCGTGGAGGCGCTCGTGGAGGCGGTGCAGCGCGCCACCGGCTGGCCGCGGCTGCGCGTGGTGCAGAGCCTCAAGGCCGTGTACGCGAAGTACGAGTCCAACGAGTACCCCTTCGCGCTGCAGGAGAGCTCGCTGTACCGCGAGTTCTGCGAGTTCGGCTCCTTCGACAAGCTGGTCATCGAGCCGGCGCGCGAGGCCTTCGCGCTCGCGCGCCGCAAGTACCTGCGCCCCTACCCCGGCGTCGTCGCCACGCTCGAGGCGCTGCACGCGCGCGGGCTGCCCGTGGTCGCGCTCACGGACGCGCCGCGCAACCCCGCCGAGTACCGCGTGCGCACGCTCGGCTTCGACCGCTACCTGCAGGGGCTCTACACGCTTCCCGGCTTCGCCTTCCCCGCGAGCGAGGAGGGCGAGGCGCTGGTGGCCGCGGCCATCCAGCAGCGCGAGGCGAGAGGCGCCTACCGCGCGCAGTGCGTTGTGGAAGAGCTGCCGCGCGACTGGGAGAAGCCGAACCCGCGGGGGCTCCTGCGCATCTGCGAGCGCTTCGGCGTTCCACCCGAGCAGACGCTCTACGTGGGCGACTCGCTCAGGAAGGACGTCGCGGTGGCGAAGGCCGTGGGCGCGCTGGACTGCTGGGCCGAGTACGGCACCTACGTGTCCGGCGAGTACCGCGAGCGCCTGGACATCATCAGCGCCCCGGCCGTCACCCGGCGCCACGCGGCCGGCGTGCTGGAGGGGGGCGAGGCGCGGCGCGAGGAGCCCGCCACCCACGCCCTCTCCAACTTCGCCCAGCTGCTGCGCATCATCGAAGGCAAGGCGCTCTGAGCGCCAGGTGGGCCGGGCGCTGGAGCCCCGGCCCCCGTCCGACGCCTGCGCTCAGAGCGGCAGGAAGGCGAGGCGCAGGCCCACGGTGAACAGGGCGTGCGGGCCGTTGTCCACGGGGGTGAGGGCGTTGTCGCGGGTGCCGATCACGGGCAGCGTCACCTTCTGGTCGCCGGTGCGCACGGTGTAGCTGCCGTAGGAGACGGTGGCGATGGGGCCCAGGGCCACCGCGCGGCTCAGGTGCCAGTCGCCGCCGATGGCGAGGCGCGCGAAGGTGGGACCGCGATCCGTCACGTGCGTGTCCACGTCCGCGGGCACGGTCACGCCGGGGGCGACCGGGATGTTCGTGGTGCCCTTCACGTGGCTCTTGAGGATCTCCAGGCCCACGCCCAGGCCGATCCACGGGTCGAAGCCCGCCTCCGGCGAGAAGTGGTAGCGGAACTCCGGGCCCACGCGCCACTGCTGGGTGTTGCAGTCGAAGCCGCTCGGGCACGAGAGCGGGTTCTCCTTCGTGAACACCTTCTCCCAGCTGCCGAACGCGCCGATGTAGAAGCGCGGCGTGACCCGGTAGCCCAGCTCGACGAGGACCGGGATGGAGAACTTCGCCGAGTCGGTGATCTTCAGGCTCTCCTCGCCCGAGGCCGTCTGCGCGTTCTTGTAGACGTAGCCCACGCCGAGGCCGAGGTTGCCGCTGATCGCGATCTCCGGGCCCATGCGGCCGCCATCGGAGTGCATCGTCATGTCCGTGGACGTCGTGGACATCTCGGTGGACGTCGTCGACGGCTGGGTCTGCGTCGTCGTCTCGGTCTGCGTCGTGGTGGTCTCCTGCGCGCGCGCCGAGGTGGCCACGCCGAGCGCGGCAGCGAGAGACAGGGTCAGGCGGAACGTCTTCATCGAAGCCATGCGGGAATCCTCCGGTCCAGAGTGATCAGGACTCGACCAACCTCCGGGCAGGGAGGGAAGTCGCTCGCGCGAGGCTATGCGGGGATCCGACCGCTGTCGAACGGAAGCCTGCGCCGGAAGTCGGAGCATCTCGCTGTGCGGAACCGCCTGCACGCTGGCAGTGTGCGCGCATGAAGAAGCTCGACCTCTCCGCCATCCCCTCCCAGGAGGGCAGCAGCTACCCCGCCCCCTTCGATGCGCCGTGCAACGCGCAGCGCACGCAGCGGCTCGCGCGCAGCGCGGGGCTCACGCAGTTCGGCGTGAACCTCACCGTCGTCGAGCCCGGCGCCTGGAGCAGCCAGCGCCACTGGCACAGCCACGAGGACGAGTTCATCATGGTCGTGGAGGGCGAGCTCACGCTCGTCACCGACGCGGGCGAGGAGCTGCTGCGCGCAGGCGACTGCGCCGCCTTCCGCCACGGCGAGCCGGATGGCCACCACCTCATCAACCGCTCGCAGCGCCCGGCGAAGGTGCTCGAGGTGGGGACCTCGTTCGAGCAGGACCGCTGCACCTACTCGGACATCGACATGGTCGCGGAGCCCGAGGGGCGCGGCTACTGCCACCGCGACGGCACGCCCTATCCGCCGAAGCGCCGCGGCTAGGTCTTCTTCACGCTCACGCCTTCGTAGAGCGTCTCGAGCCAGCCCTCGGTGCTGATGAACTCCCAGCTGAAGCCCTTGTACTTCTCGGGCAGGCCCTCGCGCTTCACCTGCTCGAGGCTCATCCCCGCGGCCTTCTTCTGGCGCACCAGCGCGCTCGTCTCGCGCAGCATCGCGGCGAAGCGCTCGAGGTCCGCGCGGCCCGAGAGCGGCCCGTGGCCGGGGATGATCTTCACGTCCGCAGGAAGCGAGGCGAGCACCGTCTCCACGTTCTTCACGTAGCCCTCCACGCTCCCTCCGGCCGTCACGTCGATGAAGGGGAAGTGGTCCACGAAGAAGAGGTCGCCCATGTGCAGCACGTTGCTCTTCACGAAGAGCACCGTGCTGTCGCCGTCCGTGTGGCCCGCGGGCAGGTGGGTGATGCGGATCTCCTCGCCGTTGAACCAGAGCTTCACCCCCTGCTCGTAGGTGATGACGGGCAGGGCCGCGGGGGGCGCGGGCGGCGTCTCCGCGCCGGGCGTCTTGCGGCCGCTGAGCAGGCGCGTGCGCACGGCGTCGTGCGCGATGATCTTCGCCTCGCGCCCGAACACTGCGTTGCTGCCGGTGTGGTCGCCGTGGAAGTGCGTGTTGAGCACGTACTCGAGCGGCCCCTTGCCCAGGCGGTGCAGCGCGGCGCGGATCTTCGGCGCGAGCGGCGCGAACTCGTCGTCCACGATGAGCAGCCCGTCCGGCCCCACCGAGACGCCGATGTTGCCGCCCTCGCCCTGCAGCAGGTGCACGCGGCCGGCGACCGGCGTGCTCTTCAGCTGCACCTTGGCGAGGTCGCGGTCCTGGGCGAGCGCGAGCGCGGACAGCAGCGTGACGGCGAGGGCGAGGGCCTTCATGCGGGCGGGCTCCTGTGCGGGACGAGTGCCCCGCCGTCTTAGCCCGGCGCGCCTGCCCCCGCGCCCTCGTCCCGGGCGCCGGACGTCCGGTACTCCACGCGCTCCACCGCGTACTCGGTGCGCCCGCGCGGCCGCTCCACCTCCACGCTGTCGCCCTCCTCGCGCCCGAGCAGCGCGCGGCCCAGCGGGCTCTCCACGCTCAGGCGCCCGGCGCGCGCGTCCGCCTCGTCCGGGCCCACGAGCCGCCAGGTCTGCAGCTCGCCGTCCTCGTCCTCCAGCGTCACCCACGCGCCGAAGAAGATGCGCCCGTGCGGCTCGGCGGGCGGAGGCACCACCGTCACCTCCTCCAGCGCGTCCGCCACCTCGTGCGCGCGCCGCTCGCGCTCGCGCTTGCGCACCGCCGCATCCAGCGCGCCCGCGTCCGCGGCGTCCTGCGGCGAGAGCAGCCCGGCGAGCTCCTCCTGCAGGGCGCGGTAGCCCTCGGGGGTGATGTAGCGCGGCGCGTCCGAGGCCGTGCGCGGGCGCACCGGCACCAGCCCCTCCTCGCCGCCCCCGTCCTCCTTCGTGAATGCCTTGGACATGCCTCAAGGGTCCTTCCGCCCGGGCGTGCGGGCAAGCCGGGCAGGCAGGAGGCGGGGCCATCCCTCCCTCCGCCCCTCTGCCGCGGCCGCCGCCATCCCTAGCTTCAGAGGGTGGCGCGGTCGCCGCACCCCTCTTCTTCCCGGAGCCCCCATGCCCACCTACGAACCCACTGACGAGAAGCACACCCGCTTCCACGTGACGCCCGACGAGGAGCGCCTGTCCATGGACACGCGCCTCATCGCGGAGCGGCTGCCGAACGAGGAGGTGCTCCCACCCCCGCCCCCTGCCGACGTGCGGCTCATCGAGCCGGAGCTGGGCATCACCAGCACCTGGCAGCACGTGGTGGACGTGACGTACATGGTGGTGCCGGCGCTGGTGCTCTTCTTCGCGCCGCTGCTCAACGGCTTCCTCGGCGGGGTGGCGGGCGGCTTCCGCGCCGGCAACTTCCGGCGCGCGCTGCCGGCGGCGATCGCGGCCTCCATCGCAGTGCCCGGGGTGCTCTTCCTCCTCTACTCCTTCCCGGGCGCGGGGCTGCACCGCTTCCTCTCGGGCATCGGCTTCGAGGGCTTCGTGGTGCTCAACGCGGTGGGCCTGCTGCTCGGCGCGGTGACGGGCGTGCTCTGCACCGCGCGCGACGACCTGCACCTGCCGCGCTTCCTGCGCTTCCACGACGAGGAGGCCCCCTCGGTGTTCCGTGAGGACATGATGGCGCACCCGTCGCATCCGGCGCCGCGCCGCAACTCGGGCCGCTGGCTGCGCCGGCACTAGTGCTCAGCGGGAGGACGGTGGAGCGCCCGCTGGCCTCCTGCTCGCCGTCCGGGAGCGCGCCACCCACCTTCGCAGCAGGGAGCGGGGCGCCCCGAGCATGCGCTCCACCGAGAGGAGGCACACATGCGCGGTGCAATGACGGGTGGCATGGGGGCGATCGGCTTCGCGCTCACCTGGGTGGGCATGGAGGGGCTGTTCGGCCGCATCAGCACCCCGGTCGCGGTGCTGGTGCTGCTCTCCGCAGTGGTGTCGCTGGGCATGGCCTTCAGCGACGCGCCGGCGCGCAGGCGGGCGCCCTGGATACTCGCGGCGGTGCTGGGCGTGGTGGGGCTCGTCGCCTTCGGCACGGACACGCCGAGCTGGTACGCGGCCCTCATCCTGCTCTTCGCGGTGGCGTACGCGTACCTCGGCCTCTTCGTGTACTGGCAGGCGCACCCGCCCCACCTGCCGCACGCGCACGTGCCGCACTTCCGGCGCGCGCGCGTGAGGGCCTGAGTCCGCGCGTGCAGCCCCGGCGCGCGGGCCTAGGATGCGCGCCATGAGCACACCCTCTCCCGTCGACGCCGCCCTCGCCCGCGCGGAGGCGGCGCTCGCGCGCGGTCCGCGCGCGGCCCTCTCGCAGAGCGCTGCCGGGACGGCGCCCGCGCGCACGCACCGGCTCGTCATCGGCGACCCGCAGGCGGACGTGCGCCGCTTCCTCGCGCTGCTCGAGCGCCACGGGGTGCTCGCGCCCGATGGCGCCCTGCGCCCCGAGGTGCAGCTGCTCTCGGTCGGAGACCACTTCGACTGGGGCGGGCGCGCCGAGCGCGCGCAGGTGGCGCAGAGCAGCCTGCTGCTGGTGGCGTGGCTCGCCTCGCACCCGGCGGACCAGGCGGTGATGCTGCTGGGCAACCACGACCTGGGCCGGGTGGGCGAGCTCGCGCACTTCACGGACGCCACCTTCGCCGCGGCGCAGGTGGAGGCGGACCGGGCCTACGCCGGGGGCGAGCCGGACGCGGCCCTGGAGGAGGCCTTCCTCGCGCGCCACCCCGAGGTGCCCAACGCGGAGCTCGTCGCGCGCGACTTCTCCACCTTCCGCGAGGCGCAGCGCCAGTGGGTGGAGGCGCTGCTGTGCGCGCGCCGCTTCCGCGTGGCGCACGCGGCGGCCGGGGACCTGCTCGTGCTGCACGCGGGCGTCACCGACACGGACCTGCAGGCGCTGGGGCTCGCGCGCGAGGCGTGGGCGAGCGCGCCCCGGGTGGCCGCCGCACTCAACGCCGCGCTGGACGCCGCGGTGGACGCGTGGCGCTCGGGCCCCCTGGTCATCCCGGTGCTGCACCAGCCGGGCAGCGTCGCGGTGGGGGAAGGGCGCGGCATCTTCTACCACCGCCCCACCCTGCAGCCGGAGGATGCGCAGGAGGTGCAGCGCACGCCGCGCCGGCGCTTCGACCCGCGCCGCCTGCCGCTCGGCCTCACCCAGGTGGTGGGCCACACGCGCGACAAGAAGAGCCGCGAGCTCCTGCAGCTCTCGGGCACCGCCGCGGTGGACGGCGTGCTGCGCCACCTGGTGACGGACGGCGCGCAGGTGCGCTACCGGCTCGGCACGCCCGTGGGTGCGCCGCGCCCCGACGAGGCGGTGCTGGTGTTCACCGACGGCGGCATGCGCGAGACGCCCGTGGAGGCCTTCGAGCTGCTCGATGTCGAGCGGCGCGCCGCGGCGCAGGTCCCCTGAGCCGGGGAGGGCGTCCGCTGCCGCACGGCGCGCTTCGCACGGGGCTGGCGCAACGCGGAGGCGAGAACGATGGTGGCACCCGCGCCCATGACCGACCTCTCCCGCCTGCGCGCCGCCCTCGAGGCCGCGCGCGACGCCCTGCCCGAGCCCGACGCCCTCCCCGACCCCGCCGCCGCGGACGCCGCCCGCCGGCTCGCCGAGCGCCTGCGCCGAGACCTGCTGCCGCGCCTCGGCAGCAGCGAGGCGCCGCTGCTGCTCGTGGCCATCGCGGGCCCCAACAACGTGGGCAAGAGCACCCTCTTCAACGCTCTGGTGGGCGCCTCCCTCAGCCCCGCGCGCCCCGAGGGCGGCCTCACCAAGCAGTGCCTCGCCGCCGCGCACCCGGACACGTGGACCGGTGCGCTCAAGGACTTCCTCACCCGCCGCTACGACGTGGTGCCGGTGCTCGAGGGGCAGGTGGCACCGGTGGACCAGGCGGGCCCGCCGGGGCGGCTCTTCCTCGTGCTCTCGGAGGCGGTGCCGCGCGGCCTGCTGGTGATGGACACGCCGGACTTCGACAGCGTGTACCGCGACAACCGCGAGCGCGCCGAGGCGCTGCTCGTCACCGTGGACGTGCTGGTGTTCGTGGTGAGCCGGCAGACCTACCAGAACGCCGCGCTGGTGGACTTCCTGCGCGCGGGCGTGGGCCACGGGCGCCCCTACGTGGTCGTCTACAACGAGAGCACGCGCGAGGAGGTGGCGCGCGGGCACCTGGAGAAGCTCGCCCAGGACGTGGGACACCCGCCGCTCGCGCGCTACCTCGCGCCGCACCAGCCGGAGGTGGAGGCCGGGCTGCGGCCGCTCGCCACCCACCCGCTGGACGGCGGCCCCGCGCTCTCGCAGCTCCTGGGCGAGGCGGAGCACGCGCGGGCGCTCAAGGCACGCGCGCTGGAGGCCTCGCTCAAGGACGCGCGTGCCGAGATGGACCTGCTCGCCCGCGCCGCGCGCGAGGCGGCGCACGAGCCGGAGCGGCTGCGGCAGCGGCTGCGCCACGAGCTGCAGACGGTGGGTGCGCGCGCCGCCATCAAGGCGGTGCCGGCGGACGTGCTGGTGGATGCGTTTCGCGACGAGCTGGATGCGCGCAGCGCGCTGCACCGCTACGTGCGGCTGCCCTTCCGCGGGCTCGCCGCCGCCCTCACCTTCGCCACGCGCAAGGTGCGCGAGTCCTTCGTGGGGCCCGAGCGCGAGCAGCTCTCCCCCGTGGACCTCACCGAGGACACGCTGAAGGACGGGGTGCGCCGCGCCATCGAAGCGCTCGCTCCCGAGGTGGCCGCGTGGCGCGGGGATGCGGCCACGCGCGCGCTGCTGCAGGAGGCCTTCGGGCCGCCGACGCTCGCGCGGCTGGAGGGACCGCTGGGGCTGGAGGCCGCGCGCGCTCCGGCTGAGGACCGCGCGAGCCTCTACGCCTTCTGCCGCGGCCTCATCGCGCAGGAGCTCACCGGCGGGATGCGCGAGGAGGCGCTGCAGGCGCTCACCACGCTCGTGTACTCGGTGCCCTCGGGCGCGGCCGCCATCGTCACCGTGGCGAGCGGCGGCCTCGGCCACGACGCCGTCATCTGGGCGGGCACGCTGCTGTCCACGCCGCTGCTCGAGCGCTTCGTGGACCTGCTGGGCGCGGACATCCGCCACACCGTCACGCAGCGGTGGGCGGACGCGCACGGCGCCACGCTGGCGAAGGCGCTGGAGGAGCGGCTCTTCGCGCCGCTCTTGCAGCGCCTGGACGCGCAGGCGGCACGCTGGGAGCAGAGCGCCGCGGCGCTCGAGGCGTCCGCGGCGCAGCTGGGTTAGAGCGCCGCGGCGTCGAGCGTGACGGAGAGCGCGAGCGTGAAGTTGCTGCCGGCGGGCTTGGGGGTGGAGCCGCGCAGGCCCACCTTGAAGTTGCCGTCCAGCAGGCGCGCCTGCAGCGCGGCGAGATCCGCATCCAGCAGGTCCAGCTCCACGCGGCCGGTGCCCTTGGGGTCCTTCACGTGGGCCACGTCCACGATGCGGCCGGTGGAGGGGTCCTTCAGGTAGGCGACCACGTCACCGCTCAGCGCGTCCTCCAGCGTGCTCACGTTCTGGGAGTTCGCCGCGTCCAGCTGCAGGCTCACCCCGCGCAGCTCCACCTTCTCCGGCGCATGGCCCAGCTGCGCCTCGGCGCGGTCCAGGAAGTCGTTCCACTGCGTGTCCAGCAGCCCGTCCACGTCGCGCTCGCGGGCGAGCGTGGTGCCCGAGCGGTCGCCGTCCTTCAGGTCGAAACGCTGGCCGACGGAGCCCTCGTAGCCGCTGTCGCCACAGGCGGCGAGGACGAGGGCGGCGAGGGGGAGGAAGTGGATGGCACGCATGGGGAGGACCTCGGGAGGGAGCGCGGACACCGGCCGTCCGCGCGGCTGCTGTACTCCGGGAGAGACCCGCGCGATGTCGGATCGGCCACACTTCGCAGAGGTGGCCGCCGGGCCCACAGGCGCGCTACAGGTGCGCTTCACCAGCCGTGGCGGTCCATCCAGCCGAGCACGGCGCGCGAGAGCTCCCCGGGGGCGTCCTCGGCGGCGTGGTGTCCTGCCGGCACGAGCGGGACGATCTCCAGCGCGGGCAGCGTGCTGCGCGCCCACGCCACGTCCGCGGGCTTCACCAGACCCTCGTCCCCGAAGGTGAGCAGCAACGCCGGGGGCGCAGAGGGCCCGGCGAGCCACGTGTCGTAGCGCTCGATGACCCCGGCCACGTCCGCAGGCGTGCCGTCGATGGGGATCTCGCGCGGCCACTGCAGCAGCGGGCGGCGCGAGGCCGCGTCCGGGTACGGGGCGTAGTAGGCGCGCCGGTCCTCTTCCGAGAGGCCCGTGCGCACGCCGTGCTCGAGCGAGCGCGCGAGGAAGGCGTTCTGCTCCAGCACCAGCTGCTCCCCCACGCCCGGGGTGCGCAGCGCGCGGAACAGCTTCTCGCCCTCGCCCGACCAGTCGCTCCAGCGCATGGGGCGCAGGAAGGTCTCGAACACCACCACGCCTCGCACGCGCTCCGGGTGGCGCCGCGCCCAGTCCAGCGCGAGCACCCCGCCCCAGTCGTAGCCCACCAGCAGCACGTCGCGCAGGCCGAGCGCTTCGAACCAGGCGTCGAGGTAGCGCGCGTGGTCCTCGAAGCGGTAGGCGAGCTCCGGCTTGCCCGAGCCGCCCATGCCGATGAGGTCCGGCGCGAGGACGCGCCCGCGCCCGGCGAGCTGCGGAATCACGTTGCGCCACACGTGCGAGGAGGTGGGGTTGCCGTGCAGCAGCACGATGGGCGAGCCGCGGCCGGCCTCGCGGTAGGAGAGGAACGAGTCGAGGACGTCGAGGCGGTGGATGGCAGGGGGCATGGCATTGCTCCGGTGAGAGGGGGACTGCGGGTGGCACGCGGCGAGCGTGCCGGCGAAGAGCCCGATGAGCGCTCTGTGCATGCTCCCAACATGTGCCCGCACGGCCCTCTCTCGCCGTGATGATTCGTGACAGGTATGCTCACGCGCCGTGAGCATTCCTCTCGCGTCCCTGGACCTGAACCTGCTGCTGGTGCTGCACACCGTGCTCTCCGAGCGCAGCGTGGTGCGGGCCGCCGAGCGGCTGCACGTGACGCCCTCCGCGGTGAGCAACGGCCTGGCGCGCCTGCGCTCCGCGCTCGGAGACCCGCTGGTGACACGCCAGGGCCGGGGCATCGTGCCCACGCCACGCGCGCTCGCACTCGCACCCGTCATTGCGCAGGGCCTGCGCGAGCTGGAGCGCGCGGTGCATGCGGCCCCCTTCGACCCGCGCAGCTGCACGCGCAGCTTCACGCTCGCCGTGGCGGACGCGGGTCAGGTCACCTGGGTGCCGCGCATCGCCGCGGCGATGGCCGAGCAGATGCCGCTCGCGCGCCTCTCCGTGGTGGGCATCGACTCGCTCGTGTCCCTGGGCGACCTCGCCTCCTCGCAGGTGGACCTCCACATCGGACTGCCCGGGCGCGGCGCCGGCTTGCACTTCGAGCCGCTGCTCGAGGAGCGCACCGTGCTGGTGGCGCGCCGCGGCCACCCGGCGCTGGGCAAGCGGCTGAGTGCGCGGGCGCTCGGGGCGCTGCGGCACGTGGGCGTGGAGATGGTGCCGGGCCGCAGCTTTCGCGACTTCATCGGCGCGGCCTACGCGCGCGCCGGCATCCCGCGCGAGGTGGCGCTCACCGTTCCCAGCTTCACGGCGGCAGCTGCGGTGGTGGCGGCGACTGATTTCGTCGCCACGCTGCCTGCATCACTCGTGAGCGCGCAGGGGGCGCGCCTCGGCGTGCACGCGGTGGACGCGCCGCTGCACCCGTACGCAGTGAAGATCGCCCTGTGCTGGCACGAGCGCACGCACGCAGACCCCGCCGCGCAGAGCCTGCGCGCACTGGTGCGGCGTGCTGTGCTCGCGCAGTGAGCGACCGGTGTTTGCCTTCTTCCCGGTGAGCCGCGACAACGCGAAGCAGTGGAGTGAGTGACGCGCATGCCCTTCTGACGGCTCGCAGGACGCGCGAGAGTGGCGCGAGGGGCACGGCCTCGAGAAGGAGAGGCTGGGTAGGGGACGGGGCTTCTCGAGCTGGGTGAAGCCATCCCGGGGCGCCCGTCTCGAAAGGAGATGCCGCTCTCGGACACCTGTCTCGCAACGAGACGACCCTCTCGGGAGCACATGGGCGCGTGATGCAAAAACGTAAAATCCAATTTTACGTTTTTGCGTGAGCCGGCCGCCCGCTCCCGAGGGGGCCCGCACGTAGAGTGAAGCTGGCACCTGGAGCCGGGAGGCCCGCGCGTAGAACGGAGCTTCCATTCCGCGCAGGACCGGGCCGCCAACGTGTCACCCCTGAACGCCGCAGACTGGCAGCGCCCCATCGCGAGGGGCCGAAGCGCTCCGTCACGCTTCCGGTCCCGACGCCCCACCTGCAGCGAGGACGCGTGCCCAGGGCGATGTGCGCGTTCACCTGCGGCATGGACTCCATCTGCTGCGACAGCATCGATCCGCGTCGTCGCATGTCGTGGCCTTCGCGGCTCTCCTGAAGAGCCTCAGCCCACGCGCCTCATCATCCGCGCCAGCTCGCGCTCTAGTGGATCCTCGCTCGCCTCGAGCGCCGCGATGACGCCGGCGCGGTCCTCGGCGCCCTTGTTCTGGCTCAGCTTGAACTTGCCCTCGAGCCGGGTGAGCCGCAGCTCGAAGGCGACGATGCCCTTCACCAGCCGCTCCGCGTAGTCCGCGGCCTCCTCGAGGCGCCACGGCCGCTCACGCCCGGACTCGTACTGGGTCACGGTGTCCTGCAGCAGTGCGTGCACCTGCGCGGGCTCCTCGATGAGCCGCGCCTCGCCGTACGCGTGCACCACCGCGTAGTTCCAGGTGGGCACGTTGGGCGCGCTCGCGTACCAGGAGGGCGAGACGTAGGCGTGCGGCCCCTGGAAGAGCGCGAGCACCTCGCGCTGCTGCGCGAGCCCGCGCCACTGCGGGTTTGCGCGCGCCATGTGTCCCACGAGCCGGTCCGGCCCGCGGCGCAGCAGCAGGGGCAGGTGGGTCGCGAAGGGGCTGCCCTCCTCTACGGTGACGAGCGTGGCGAAGCCGTAGCGCTCGATGAGGGGGAGGAGCAGCGCGGGGTCGTCGACCCGGAAGTGGGCGGGGATGTACATGGCGGGGGAACGGTAGGCACGGGCGGTGCGGCCGCGCGAGCGACCCGTGCGGCCGCGCGTCGTCGCCGTCCTGCGGAGCGCCCTACCCTGCTCGGGCGCAGGCGGGCGCGCCTCATCCGCGGCCCGGCTTGACCGGGGGCTGACCGCACTCGGGGCAGAGCCTGGCCGCGGCCGGTACCTGCGCGCCGCAGCCGCCGCAGGCCACCTGGGTGCTGAGGCCCTTGCCGCACTCGGGGCAGAACTTGCCGCCCTCCACCCGGGCGCTGCAGTGCGGACACGCGACGGTGCGCGGCGCCTTCATGTCCAGGTGCGCCACCTGGTTCTCCCCGCGCGCCTTCTCCCAGGTCTGCTCCACGGCCACGTGCGCCTGGATGCTCGCGGCCTCCTCGGCGAGGTCCGGCGCGCACTCCTCGCACAGGCCGCGCGCCGCGTTCCAGCATGCCTCCGGGCACACCCACTTGCCGCAGCGCGTGCAGTGCTCGAAGTGCTCGCGGCCGCCCTTCACGGCTTCGGAGTAGGCCTCGTCCCAGGCCTTGCCGCGCATCGCGTCTTTCAGGTGGTCCCCCGCGTAGGCGGCGCTGGAGGCCGCTCCGCCGAAGAGGCTCGCGGCCGCCTTCAGCACCGAGGAGGCGAGGCTCAACTTGCTCGTGACGAAGGGGCTCATGTGCCCGTTGCCACACTTGTCGCAGAAGAACTCGAACTGGAAGCCGCTGTCGTTCGAGCGGTCGCTGTAGTTGCGGGTGAACTGGATCATCGCGGTGGGTCCTCGGGGTGCTCGGCCAGGTGCGAGCAAGGTCCCACGCGCGTGTGATGAACCCGTGACGCCCCGGCGCTCGCGAGACACCTGCGGGCCGGCCCGGGGCCCGTTAAGGAGGCTCCGGACAGCCACACCGGAGAGGCCCATGCACGCCATGCAGTACGAGCTCACCCTGCCCGCCGACTACGACATGGGCATCATCCGCCACCGCGTGGCCACGCGCGGCGCGCGCACGGATGCGTTCCGCGGACTCGGCATCAAGGCCTACGCCATCCGCGAGAAGGGCGTGCACGGCTCGCCCGTGAACCAGTACGCGCCCTTCTACCTGTGGGCGGACGTGGCCGGCATGAAGGAGTTCCTCTTCGGGCCGGGCTTCGCCGGCATCATCAGCGACTTCGGCAGGCCTACCGTGCGCCACTGGACCGGGCTCGGCTTCGCGCCCGGTCCCGGCTTCGACGTCACACCGGTGGCGGCGACGCGCACCACCGTGCGGCTGGGCACGGAGCGGCCGCTCGCAGATGCCGCGCACGAGGCGGTGGAGGGTCTGGCTGCGCAGGCCTCCGCGCGTGGCGTGCACTCGGCCGCTGCGCTCGTGGATCCCACCGCCTGGGAGCTCGTGCACTTCACGCTGTGGAGCGGAGAGGCGCCGCAAGATGCCGCGGGGGAGCACTACCAACTGCTGCACGTCTCGAGTCCGCGGCTACAGGACTTGCCGCGCGGGCGGGCGTGGTAGGGCGCGGCCCATCCCTCACCCCGACCCTCTCCCAGAGGGAGAGGGGACACCTTCGCCCACTATCCTCGTGGTGCAGCGGCCTCGGTCAGTCGCCGTAGGCGTGCTCGAGGAGGTGCTGGGCGTCGTCGTGGCTCGCGCGCGCGGCCTCCACGTCGAGTCCCTCGCCGTGGCCGCGACCTTCGCCGGTGAAGAGCACCTGTGCGCCCTGGAGCACTGCGGTGCTCGGGCAACTCGGAAGGCGAAGCGCCGAGCGCAGCAGCTCGCAGGGGCGCGACTCCGGCGCGTCGAAGGTGCTGCCGCCCTCGCGCACCGTGTGCAGCCACGAGACGCGACCTGCGGCAAAGCGCAGCGACGTCGCGCCCTGCCCCAGCACCGACTGCACCTGGCTCAGCGGGCGCACCTCACGCCAGGGCTCGGTGCCCCCTTGCGAGAAGGGCAGCCACCGGCTCCAGCGCAGTGCGGGAGCGCGGAGGGCGACTTCGTCCTCGGGCCGCACGCGCACCGTGCCCTGGAAGGCCTGGCAGTGCGTGGTGTCGCACACGGGGCGTCCCGGGTGGCGGCTCTGCGCGTGCTGTGCGTTGTGGGCGGCCACGCGCGCGAGCGCCTCGTGCGCCGCGCCCTCGAGCGCCGCGTCCTCGGCCGCCACCACGCCCGCTGCGTACTGCAGGAGCGTGGTGCGGAAGATGAAGTCCGAGCCGCGCCGCGCGCGCAGGGCGCTCGGGCTCAGCGCGGCGCTGCCCTCGGGAAGCCGGTAGGGCGGCGCGGGCGAGCGTGAGAAGACGCCCGCGTAGTCGCGCCCCTGCGGCGCCTGGGCGAAGCGCACCTGCCAGGGCTGGCCGAGGCACACGGCCTCGCCCCCGGCCACCGCGTCCGAGAGCCTGCCCCACTCCAGAGAGAGCGCGCGCGGCACGCCGCCCTCCAGCGCGAAGCCCGCGCCGCGGCAGCGCAGCTCGGGCGCCTCGGGCGGCAGGAGCCCGAGCACCTGCACCTGCGCGGCCCCGAGCCCCGGGCGCCGCGCGCGCACCCGGGCGAGCAGCCGGGGGACTTCCTGCGCGAAGTCGCGCGGCATGAGGCCCGGGCGCGCGAGCACGGCCACCACGTCCTCGTCCACGGCGACAATCCACCCGAGCCGCGGCCGGCTCGCCGCGTCGCGCACGGTGCCCGTCTTCGTCGCCACGCCGGAGAGCTGCGCGGAGACCGGGAGCCCCGCGAGCGTGCCGCGCACGGCATTGTCGCGCAGCAACGACACCAGCTCGGGCCGCGCCTCGGCGAGGAGGCGGTAGGCCTGCGCGAGTCCCCACGGGGAGAGGCGCAGCGTGGCGCGCAGGCCGATGATCTCGGCGCGGTCCACGGGCTTCGCCGAGAGCCCCACCGCCTCGAGCACCGCGCCCCACGCCCCGAGCGAGGCGCCGTCCCAGTCGAGGAAGTAGCCGTTGCACGAGCGCAGCAGCGCCTCGCGCAGGTCCACGCGCGACGGCAGCCGCTCGCCGCAGGCCCACTCCGCCACCTCGCGGCGCGGCGCGAGGACGGGCGGCGCTCCGGGGCTGCCCGCGGCGAGGAAGGGCTTGAGCGTGGAGCCGAAGGGCATCGCGCGGCGCACCTCGCCCTCGCTCAGCAGCACCTCGCCCGAGTGGCGGCTGAGCACCAGCGTGGCCCCCGCCACCGCGCCCACCTCGGTCCCCGCGAGCTCGTCCACCGACACGTCCACGGCCCAGCGCGCGCCGTCGTGGCACTGGCGCAGGCGACGCGTGAGGGCGGGCGGGAAGCCGGGCGTCTCGCCCAGCACGCGCGCGAGGGCGGCGCGTGCGCGCGGCGTGTCCACGCTCGAGGCGCGAGAGAGCTCCGCGGCCGCGTGCGTGAGCGACTGGTAGGGCGCCTCGCGCCAGGCCTCCAGCTCGCCGCTCAGCTGCAGCGCGAGCGCCTCGTGGAAGAGCCGGTCGCCGGAGGCCTGCGGACACGCCCACCACAGCAACTGGTGCACGAGCTCGTGGCGCAGGGCCACGCGCAGCCGTGAGTCCAGGACGCCCGGCGCCGCCTGTCTCAGTTCCACGCGGCCCGGCCGCCCCTGCCCGTTGCGCGAGGGGGAGAGCGCCTCTCCGCGCACGAGCAGGATGTCTCCCGGGCGCCCCGCGGGAAGGCCGCCGGCCTGCGCGGCGTAGAGCGCCTCGAGCGAGGCCCACGCGGCTGCGGCCTCACTGCGCAGCGCGGGCTCGGGGGTGAGGTCACCGCGCGTCTGGAACGCAGGCGTGGCCGCCAGCGTGGCGAGCACCAGCAGCGCGGCCCCACCCGTCACGGCCTCAGCCTCCGTCCTGGCCCGCGGCGGTGGCGCTGCTCGCGCTGGGCACCACCTTGAGCACGTCCGCCGCGGTGCGGCCGTGCACGCGCGCCACGTACATGTCCTCGATGCGCGCGGGGGGCGCCGAGAAGGTGCCGGCGAACTGCGCGCGCAGCACGTAGCCCACCGTGCGCGGGCTCTGGCTCCACCAGGCGGGCTCCTCGAAGAAGAAGGTGGCGCGCTCGGGGCTCAAGGAACGGCGCTTGAGGGCCTCGGGGGCGAGCGGCAGCGAGTAGGGCTCGGCGCGGAAGGCCTTGTCCTCGCCCAGCGGCACGAAGCCCGCGGGGACCGCGTCCTCCACCACGTAGTAGGCGGAGCGGTCGCGGCTGTCCTCGCGCGCATCCAGCGTGAGCTCCACGTACACCTCCTCGCCCACGTGCACGCTGTCGCCCGCGTTCAGGCGCACGCGCGTCCCCTCGCGCAGGGCGTAGTAGGCGCGCGACAGGCTCATGCCTTCGCTCTCCGGCTTCACGTCCGGAAGCGGCGTGGACGCGACAGCGTGCAGGCTGGCCACGCCGGGGAAGTCCGCGAGCTCCACGCTGCGCGTGCCGGGCTCCAGGGTGGCCACGAGGCCGAGGCCCCGGGCGCTGAAGTGCACGGGCTTGCCCACGCCCTTCACCTCGGGCGGCGGCAGGCGGCGCAGCTGCTTCGCATCGCGTTCCACGAGCCACAGCGAGTGCAGCAGCGCGGTGCTCCGGTCGAAGGTGGAGAGGCCGGGCTCGCTCAGCAGCTCGAGCAGCTGCCGGCGCACGGCGTCCACGTCGATGGGGCCGTAGGAGGCCGCGTGGCCGAGCACCGCGGTGAGGCCCACGCGGCGCAGCGGGTAGCGCCACAGCGCCTCGTCCGGCTGGGTGAGCAGCGCGGGCTTGGCGAAGCCCTCGCGGCTCAGGGCCACCAGCTGCTCGAGGCGCGAGGCGAGCGCGGGCTCACGGCGCACGCCGGCCTGCTCCGCGGCGAGCACCGCGAGCGCGAGCGGGTAGAGGTCGCCGGGCTGGGCCGCCTGCACCAGCGCGCGCACGCGGGGCGCCGCGCGCGGGCCGTCCAGGCGCGAGAGCACCCAGGCGCGCGTCGCATCCAGCTCCGTGGGCAGGTTCTCCTGCGCCTCGAGCCAGCGCGCGCTCTCCACGATGCGCGGCTCGTTGCGGTCCACCAGCCCCGCCTCCACCGCGTACGCGAGCCCGTCCAGCGCGACGAGCGTCATGGGCAGGCTGGGCTCGCTGTAGCCGTCGAACCAGGTGAAGCCACCGCCGCGCACCTCGAGCTCGAGGATGCGGTGCGTGCCCTCGACCGCGCGGCTGCGCGCCTCGGCGAGCAGCGCCTGGCTCTGCGGATCCAACCCGTCCAGCGCCCCCGCCTTCTCCAGCGTGCGGAAGAGGGCCACGTTGGGCACGGTGGTGGAGACGAGCTGCTCGAGGCAGCCGTACGGGTAGGTGAGCAGCTCGCGCACGTTGGCGAGCGCCGCGTCCACCAGCGAGGGCTGCAGCACCAGCTCCACGTGCGAGAGGCGTGCGCTCGCGGCGGCCGGGAGCGCGAGCGCGCCGCCGCCCCAGCGAGACACCTGCACCGGCGCCTCGAGCACCGCAGGGCGCACGGGAAGCTGCCGGCGCTCGGCGAGCGGCTCCTTGCCGCCGGCCACCTGCACCGAGAGCTCCCCTGCCCCCGCGCCCTTCGCGCTGAGCTTCATGGGCAGCACCTGCTCCGCACCCGGCGCGAGCTGCACCGCCTGCTGCACGCCGGCGCCCTGCAGCACGCCCGCGGCCGCGAGCTTGATCTGGAGGCCTTGAGGCGCCTTGCTCGCCTCACCCGCGGAGAGGCGCACGCTGGCGAGCGCCTCGTCGCCCTCGCGCAGGAACTGCGGCAGCGCGGTGTAGAGGTTGAGGCTGCCGCGGGTGGCGAAGCCTGCGGTGCCCTCGCCGAAGCGGCCCGAGGTGTCCGCCGCCACGCCCGTCACCACCCAGAGCGTCTGGTTGCTCGGCAGGGTGAAGCGCACGGTGGCGCGGCCCTCGCGGTCGGTGACGACGGAGGGGTTCCAGTACGCGGTGTCGCGGTCCAGGTCGCGCGCCTGGCGCGTGGGCGGCTTCACCGAGGCAAAGGCGTGGTCCGGCGGCAGCCCGCGCAGTGCGCGCGCGAGCGCCTCGCCGTAGCCGTAGCCCTGGAACTCGGCAGAGAGGAAGGTGGCCACGTTGTTGCGGCCCACCGGGTAGAAGAAGTCGAGGATGCCGGGGCGGAACTCGCTCTGGATGGCGTAGACGGCCTTGTCCACCACGCCCACGGACACCTGGGCGACGACGCCCTCGCCCTCACTGTCCGTCACCCGCAGGTCCACCACCTGCTCGCCCAGCGGCGCGGCCTCGGCGCGCCGCGGCTGCAGGCTCACCGTGAGGGTGCGCTCGCGCGGCACGATGCGGAAGCCCACCGTGCGCTCCTCCCAGCGGCCCTGCGCCGTGGGGTAGGCCACGGACGCGTACACCGCGCTGCCGAAGCGCTTCTCCACGTCGAAGCGGTGCACCAGCGTGCGCCCGTCGAGCTGCACGAGCTGCGTGCCGTACAGCCCCGCGCCGCCCAGCGTCACCCACACGGGCCCCGCGTCCTTGCCCTCCGGGCCCCAGCCCTCGGGCAGCAGCGCGACGAGCTCCGCCGTGTCCCCGGGCGCGAGCGTGCCCGAGAGCGCCGCGAGCGTGAGGTTGGGCACGCGCGCCACCGGCTCGTCCGGCGCGCCGATGACGAGCAGCTGCGCCTCGCCCGTCCAGGCCTCGCCCCGCTTGTCCTTCACCGTCACGCGCGCGAGCACCGCGCCCGCGCGCGAGGTGGGCACCGGCTCGCGCCGCACGCCCGCCGCGTCCGTGGTGAAGGTGCGCTTCTCCAGCGACTTCTCGCTCCCGTCGGCGCGGCGCAGCACGAACTCCACCTCGCCCGGCGTCGCCCCGTAGGGCTTGCCGGAGAGCGTGGTGGCGCGCACCTCGAGGAAGGCCTCGGCGTCCTTCTTCACCACGGCGGCCGAGAAGCGCGCCGCCCCCATCACCTCCACCTTGGAGAGGAAGAAGGAGGCGCTCGCGTTGGCGAAGGTCTCCTGGTCGTCGCGCGCGCGCACCGTGAGCGCGTAGCGGTAGGGCAGGCGCTCCTCGCCCGGAGCGAGCGGCGGCACCGCGAGCTCCACCTGCGCCTCGCCGTTCGCGTCGAAGACCGCGGCGCTTGCCCACGGGTCCTCGCCGTCCGACTCGCGCGCGGCCACCGAGGAGTAGAGCCGCTCGGGCACGCTGAGGGCGCCCTCGCTCGTGGAGGGGCTGCCGTAGGTGACGGCGCTGCCCTGCCCGCCCTTGCCCGCGTCGTCCACCCACGCCGGCGCATCGAGCAGCGTGCGGTAGAGGAACACCTCGTAGCGCGCGCCTGCGGGCACGCCGCCCGCGTAGCGCCGCGCGCGCACCGTGGCGCGCAGCGGCTCGCCCGGCACCACCGTCTCGCGCTCGGGCTGCAGCTCCACGTAGAAGGTCGGCTTCACGTAGTCCTGCACGCGCGCCTCGCCGCCGTGCTGGCGGTCGTCCACCTGCGCCATGAGGCTGAGCACGCCGGTGCCGAGGTCGGAGGGCAGCTGCAGGTTGCCCGCGAAGGAGCCGAAGGCGTCCACGCTCGCGCGCGTCTGCACGCTGCGGCCCTCCGCGGAGGTGAGCTTCACCGTCACGCTGCGCTGGCGCGGCGTGAAGAGGCGCGCGAGGAAGCTGTCCGGCTGGCGCAGGAGGCCGCGGAACTTCACCTCGTCGCCCGGCTTGTAGATGGGCCGGTCGCTGTAGAGGAACACGTCCGGCGTCACGGCGAGCGAGGAGTAGAAGTCCGTGTCCACCAGCGCCGTGTCGCGGCCCACCGACGCGGTGGCGATGAGGCGCGGCTCGCTCACCGGGAGCGTCACCTCGCCCTGCGCGTCCGTGGTGCCCGCGGGGCCCTTGCCCGTGGGCAGGTACAGCTGCACCTTCGCGCCCGCGCGGGGGCGCTGGTCGCGGCCCGCCACGCGCACCAGCACGCGCCCGTCCGTCTGCTTCAGCTGCACGGTGAGGTCGGTGACGACGAGCACCACCTGGCCCTCGATGCGCCCCTGCACCAGCTGCAGCACGTAGGTGCCCGCGGGCAGCGGCGCGAGCGAGACGCGCCGCTCCTGGTAGCCGCCCTCCTCGCCCGCCGTGTCGAAGCCCGGCACGCTGAAGGCGCCGTCATTGCCGCCCAGGTCCAGGTTGAGCCACTGGCTGCGCACCACGCGGAAACCCGGCGGGATGCCCACGAGCTTCTCGCTGCCCTCGGCGAGGCGCACCAGCGGGCGCGGCGAGGGCGGGGGCGGCCGCGCGGGGAGGCCCGGGGCGACGGCACGGCGCAGGTCCTCGCCGAGCGCGAAGAGGAGGAAGCTGCCGGGCGCGCGCACCGCGTTGAGCCCGCGGGTGAGCGCATTGCCCGGGTTCTGCGTGGTGGGCGGCACCTGGTAGGCGCGGCGCAGGTCGCCCTGCGCGCGCAGGAAGGCGTCCACGTCCGAGGGCTCGAGCACGCGCAGCTCCACGGGGCCGCGCGACTCGAAGGCCACGTCCACCGCCACCGGCTCCTGCGTCCCGTAGGCGCGCGGCACGGTGATGTAGAGCGGCTTGGCCAGCGCCGAGCCGGCCGTGAGCACCAGCGCGGCCAGGGCCGCGATGCGAGCAGTGCACCTCATGAACCAAACCCTCCCGGCATCAGCGTGTTGCCCTCGAGCGTCCCGCGCAGTCCCACGTACGGCAGCGTCTCCAGCTCGCGCCGCGCCGCCTCGATCTCCGGCGGCGCCGCGCGCGCGGGCTTCTTCTCGGCGGCGTCGTTCCCTGCGACATACCCGTCCGCGAGCAGTCCCCCGAGCAGCCGCCCGGTGTTCACCCCGAAGGCCACCGAGCCCTTCTCGCGCAGGCCGCGCACCAGCGGCGCCGAGGCGTGCAAGAGGCTCGGCGAGCGGCCCTCGCAGGCGCGGCGCACCCGCTCCAGCACCGCGGGCGTGGAGGCGAGCACCAGGTGGCCGCACAGCGGCGCACGCACCAGGGCGTTGGGCCCGGAGAAGAGCTGCTCGAGCGCGGGCCCGTCCTCGGGGCGTCCCCAGACGAGCGCGACCTCCGTCGCAGCCTCGGGCGAGCCGCGCGGCGTCCAGAGCAAGGCCACCTCGCGGGTGCGCAGCTTGGGCGCGGCCCCCTCGCCGGACCAGAAGGCCTTGAGCGCCTCGGGCTCGAGCGACTCGGGGAGGCGCAGCTGCACCGCGAGCAGCACCGGCGTCTCCTCGGGCACGAGCTTCAGGAGCCCCTCGGAGAGCGGGGCCGCATCGAGGCGGCGCTCACCCTTCAGCGCGCGCCCCGCGAGCCCGCGCGCGACGAGGCGCTCTCCCTCCACGCCGAAGCGCAGCGTGGTGTGCTCGAGGCCCGCCACGTGCGAGAGCAGCTGCAGCTCGCGGCCCAGCGGCTCGGGCGCGAAGCCCAGCTCCACGTCCACGTCCTTCGCCGGCGCCTCGAGCCCGGGCAGCGGCGTGCACAGCCCCTGCAGCACGGAGGCAGCGGTGCGGCCGAGCACCAGGCGATCTCCAGAGCGCGCGGCCCACACCGACTGCTCCGCGACGAGGAGGCGCTCGATGCGGAAGCCCTCGGCGGGCGCCGTGCCCTTCCCGCCCGGGCACGCCTTGGCGAGCAGCGCGTTGCGCCGCGAGACGGTGCGCAGCGACTCGTAGGCGGCGACGGCCGCGCGCTCCGGCTCGGGCAGCAGCAGCACCGGCGTGCCGTTGCGCGCGTCGCCCGAGAGCCAGAGGAGGCGGAAGGGCGAGGCCAGCACCTGCTCCGCGAGCAGGTCCAGCACCGCGCCCTTGAAGGAGCCGCCCAGGTCCTCGCCGCGCGTGCCGAGGAAGGCCGCCCAGCCGCCCACGAAGCCGCGGCCCAGCGGCGCCTGCAGCTGCTGCGTGAGCCACGCATTCTTCGCGAGCGCCGCGCGCACCTTCGCGGGCGCGTACACGTCCACCCAGAGCGCGGCCTCCTGCGCCTCCTCGGGCGGCTCCATCGGCTGCGGCTCGCCGGACACCGGCGGCAGCGCCTGCAGCAGCCCGCCCTGGTTGGAGGCCGTGGCCCCCTGGCTCGAGGTGTCCGAGGGCGTGCCCCCACGGTGGCGGCCGAGGAGGTACGCGCCCGCGCCCACGGCGACGAGCGCGCCGGCGGCGAGCGCCGCCAGCAGGGCGGGAGGAAGGCGGGTCTGCATCACATCCACTCCTTGAGACGGAAGAAGCCGACGAAGGCGGGGTTCTCGGGCACGGGGCGCCACTCGCGCGGCGCCTCGGTGGCGAGCGCGTCGAGGCGCCCGGTGCGCACGGCGGCGCCCCGCTCCCCCGGGTGGTAGACGACGCGCGCCGGCGCATGCGCCCGGTCCTCGGGGCGCACCACCAGCATCAGGTGGAAGACGGGCCCCGCGTCGCGCTCCATGCGGAAGGCGACGAGGTCTCCGGAGCGCAGGCCCTCTCGCGCCGCCTCACCGCGGCCGAGCGGCGCGAAGGAGCGCGAGAGCAGCGTCTCCGCGTCCGCGAAGTCGCTCGGGGCGCCGGCGGCATCGCGCCACAGGGGCTGCGCGAGGCGCGTTGGGGCAGCGCGGCGGTAGGCCGTGCGGAAGGCGAAGCGCACCAGGCCCGCGCAGTCGCGCTGCGAGGGTTGCCACGCCGGGTCCTGCGCGCGCACCTGCGCGAGCGCCACGCGCGCGAGCTCGTCGCGCAGGCGCACCGCCTGCGAAGGCGCAGGCGCCTGCTGCAGCAGCAGCAACCAGAGGAGCGGGAGGGCGTGCATGGGGCCGGAGGAGGACTAGTCGCCGCTGTCCACGCCGCCGCTGGTGAGCGCGTCCACTGCCTGCTGGAGGTTGCGCGGCCAGGCATCGGAGGTGGGCGCGGGGTCCTGCGATGGCGCGTACACCTCCGCCTTGCCGTCCCCGAGCACGTTCACCCACGCGAGCATGCGCGTGGTGCCGCGGGTCGCGAGCGGCACGCGCACCATGCGCCGCACCTCGGAGGGCGTGCCCTCGTAGAGCGCGACGTTGAGGGTGGCCACGGTGTGCGCCTTGTCCCCGCTCGGCCAGTAGTTCGTGGCGATGAGGTAGAGGCCGCGCGGCGGCGCGCGGTGCACGTAGAGGTAGGGGCCGTAGGCCGGGTCGTCGAAGTCGCCGCCCTGCTCGTTGAGGTAGAAGGTGCCGCCGCTCGGGCTGTTCGTGTCCGCCCAGTACACGTGCGCCATCTTCTTGAGGTCCAGCACCGTGCCCTTGCCGTCCGGCGCGGGCGCCACGCTCTCCTTCGTGGGCTCGTACACGTGCAGGTCCGTGTACACGCCCTCGGTGTCGCTGGTGAGCACCGCCTTGAGCGGCACTGGCGGCACCTGCGCGTACACCGTGGCCTGCGCGCGCGCCGTGCCCGCCTGGTTCGTGGCCAGCACCGTCACCACGTTCTTGCCGCTCGCCGCGGGGAACTTGCGCTCGAAGCGCCCGCTGAAGGTGCGCATGAGGTAGCGGTCGCCGTTGATGCTCAGCACCACCGGGTCGATGGTGGTGTCGCTCACGCTGCCCGCCACCGTCAGCATGCGGTCCACCGTCCAGCCGCCGGTGGGCGCCGTGAGCCGCACGGTGGGCAGCGTGCGCCCCTTGCCCACGGGCACGCCCTGCTGGCGCGGGTTGGCGACGGGGGCCTGCGCGAGCAGCGCGGCCAGCAGCAGGGACACCATGCGGAGCCTCGGGGGACGGGGACGGGCCGGCCTTCTATCAAGAAGTGCACAGCGTACCGCAAGAGGGGCGGGTCCTTTTGGACGCGGGGTGGTCAGGGTCTCGGCGCGTGGCGAGGCTGCCCCCCGTGGACACGCCCCTCCCGGACCCCGAGGACCTCGCGCCGCTGCTCTCTGCCGCCTGCACCCTGCCCTCGCTCGCGGGGCAGGCCTCGCGCCTCGAGCGCCTGCGCCTCGACTACGCGCGCGGGCTCGCCGGCCGGGATGCTCCGCTCGCGGTGGCGCTCGTCGGCGCGACGGGCGCGGGCAAGAGCACCCTGCTCAACGCGCTCGCGGGCCAGGCGCTGAGCCGCGAGGGCGAGAGCCGCCCCACCTCCTCCGCCCTCACCGTGTACGCGCCCGAGGGAGGTGCGGCGAGCGCGGACGCGCTCGAGGCGCTGGGCGCACGCACGGTGCGCTACGTCGCGGGCCCTGGCGCGATGTGGGGCGGCCAGGTGTTCATCGACACGCCCGACCTCAACAGCGTGGCCACTTCGCACCGGGACATCGCGCGCGGCGCACTGGAGCACGCGGACGTGGCGCTGGTGGTCATGCACCGCGGCAGCGTCGCGGAGGCGAGCCAGCTCGAGTTCCTGCAGGAGTTCGCCCGCCGCCGCGCGCTCGTCTTCGTGCTCAACTTCGCGGACGAGCTGGGCAAGGAGGCGCGCGAGACGCTCAAGGCCCAGGCGCGCCGCCTCGCCTCCGAGCGCCTCGGGCTCGCGCAGGAGGAGGTGCCGGTGTTCGCGGTGAGCGCGCGCGCGGCCCAGCGCGGCGAGGACCCCTCCGGTGAGTTCGGCCCCTTCCTCTTCCACCTCAAGAGCCTCGCCACCCAGGCGGTGGCGGCGCGCGTGCGCAAGAGCAACGCGGCGGGGCTGCTGCAGGAGCTCACGGGGCGCGTGGAGGCCGCGCTGCAGGAGACGGAAGGGCTGCTCGCGCGGCTGAAGGAGGCGCTCGCGCGCGGGCTCGCCCAGGCGCAGGGGCCGCTGGAGCAAGACTTCGAGGCGCGGCTCGTCCAGGCGCGCGGGCACCTCGCGCACGAGGTGCGGCGCCAGGCGGCGAGCCGCTTCTGGGGCCCGGCGGCGTGGGGGATGCGGCTCACCAGCTTCGGGGCCACCGGCGTGGGCGCGGCGACGCTGCTCGCGCGGCGCAGCCTGCCGGTGGGGCTCGCGGTGGCGGCGGCGAGCACGGCGCTGGACGCGGTGCGCGAGCGCACGCGGGCGGGAGCCGCGGAGCGCGCGGTGGTGGAGACGCTGGAGGACGACGGCACGGTGGAGGCGGCGGCGCGCACCACCGTGGCGGAGGCGCGCGCGCTCGCGCACGCGGCGGGGCTCGCGCCGGAGAGCGTGGGGGTGCCGGCGGTGGGCGAGGTGCTCGCCCAGCTCGCGGCGGCGCGCTCGGGCGCGTGGCGCTTCACGGAGGGAACGGCGGTGGGAGAGGCGGTGGCGCGCTGGTGGCGCGGCGCGCGCTGGGCGCTCCTACCTCTCATCAACCTGCCGCTCTTCGCGCTGCTCGCGCACGTGGGTTACCGCGTGGTGCGCGCCTACGTGCAGGGGCCGCTGCTGGGAAGCGAGTACTTCCTCAACGCAGCGGCCCTGTTCCTGCTACTCGCGGGCGTCGGCGCGCTGCTCGCGAGCCTCAGCCTGGCCGGTGCTGCCCGGCGCGCGGGCACCGCCGGACGCGGGCGCTTCGCTGCGGCCCTCGGCGCCCTGGGGCTTCGCCTGGGTGACGCCGTCGACGATGGCCTGCGCCCCGCGCGGGATGCCGCCCGCCGCCTGCTGACCGTCAGCCGCGGTGGGCAGTGAGGTCTGCTGCGCGAGCGAGGGGTCCGCGGTCTCGGTGCGCGCCGCCATCATCGCGCGGTCCGTGTCCTTGCACAGCGGCGCCGCGATGAGCGTGTCGCGCACGGGATCGCCGTAGCCCTCGATGCTCGCCGGCACGCTGGGGTTGTTCCAGGTAGGGCCCGAGGCCTTCGCCACCTTGAAGTGCAGGTGCGGGCCGCAGCTCCAGCCGGTGTTGCCCGAGAAGCCGATCAGCTGCCCCTGCTTCACGTGCTCGCCCACCGCCACCGTCACCGCGCTGAAGTGCAGGTACTGCGTCTCCAGCCCGTCGCCGTGGTCGATGATGATGTAGTTCGCGTACTGCGCCATGGAGGGGTCGCACGCGCCCTGGGTGCTGTCGCCGCGCGCCATGCGCACCACGCCGTCGCGCGCCGCGACCACCGGCGTGCCCACCGGCATCCGGAAGTCCCACGCGTAGGTGTCGTTGCTGAGGTGGCTGCCCGTGTCGTGACCCTGGCTCACCGTGTAGATGCGGCCACAGGCGAAGGGGACGCCGACCACCGGAACGGTCGGGCTCGAGGGAGAGGAAGAGGGAGCCGCGGCGGCAGCGGAACCCAGGACCATGAGCATCGGGATGAGCATTCGCAAGCGGGCAAAAAAAGGCGGCGGCCAGAATCGATATTCCAGCACGTTGCCGCGCTTCCCTGCCTGCCCGGCTCACGGGCGCGGTGGGCCGCCGTGATTCCGGGTGCTTGCGGGATGTGAGACGTGGGGATGTGTGGGTTTCCGGAGGAGCTTCGCACCCCTCTGCGGAAAGGTGTTTCGGCGCCCTACAGGGGCATTTTCCGGGGGATTTTCGGGGGGGGTTTCGGGGGCGTTTCCAGGACCCCGGCGCCCTCACGGGGGGGGGCGCTCTCCCGCACGAACGGCTCGCGGGCGCGGCGGCCCGCCCCCGGAGGGGAGCGGTCCACGCGCGCCCGCGGTACGGACGAGCCTGCGCTAGTGGGTGTGGGGCGCGGTGGACGGCTGCTTCTGCTCCACCGGCACGAAGGCGGTGCGCTGTCCCTGCGGCGGCACGAGCGAGCTGACGGAGCGCTTGGCGAGCGCGGTGGCCAGGGCGGTGCCGAAGATGACCACCAGCTTGGTGCCCAGCTCCACCGCGAGCGGCTTCTCCTCGCGCGAGGTCGCGAGGCGCTCGGGGTGGCTCCAGGCGCGGCGCACGCCCTCGATGCGCTTCTTGAAGAGCCGCTCCTCGCGGTGGCGCGAGCGGTAGATGGCCACGCCCACGCTGGTGAGCGCGAGCAGCGCCACGGCGCTGCCGGCGATGACGAGCGCGTCCTTGTGCTGCGCGGCCTGGTAGCGCACGTCGAAGGCGTGGTCGCGGCGGCGGTCCAGCTCCTGGAGCGTGAGCAGGAACTCCTCGCGGATGCGGTCTGCGGCCTTCTCGGTCTGCTCGCGATCGGTCATTGCAGGGTCTCGCGGGTGAGGGTGAGGTCCGTGCGGAGGCGGGCCTGGGTGTGGGGCAGCGGCTTCTTCGGCAGCTTCTTCACGCCGACGAAGGCGAGCAGCCCGGTGACGAGCAGGAGCGCCACGCCCACGATGAGCACGCCGAGCGCGGGGCCCACCGGCAGCGCGAGCCCGAGCGCGACGAAGAGCGCCGAGAGGGCGCAGAGCACCAGCACGAAGGCCGCTCCCAGCAGGATGCCGCTGGTGCGCGCCGCCTTGGCCTCCTCCTTCAGCTCCTTCTTCGCGTGGAGGACCTCCGCCTTGACCAGCAGGCGCGCCTCCGTGAGCGCGTGTTTGATGAGGTCCGCGGTGGACAAGTGCCGCAGCTGCTCTCGCTCCATCCGCTCTGATTCGAGTTCCACAGGTCGCCTCCCCGATGGGCAGGCCACGCTCGCCCTCCCGAGAGGGTCAGGGGCATGCGCGCTCCCGCCTTGCCCCGGGAAGGTGCGGACGGCGCAGGCCGGATAAAAGTCCCATGGGGTGCGCACGCTCGCCCGGCTGCCCTCCAGGAGGACGGGCGGGGCCGGCCGGGAACGCGGCTAGCGCCGCCCGATGCGGCCCTGAAAGGCGAGCGCGGTGGCGAGCGTCTCGCGCACCTGGCGCGCCTGCCAGAGGCGCTCCGCCGTATCCAGGAGGCTGTCCGCGTAGAGCACCTGCTTGCGCAGGCGCGCAGGCAGGGCGCCGCTGCCCAGGTGCGCGCCGAGCAGCGCGCCGCACAGGGCCGCCGCCACGTCCGCCTCACCGCCACAGCGCAGGGTGAGCGCCACGGCGCGGCGGAAGTCGTGCGGCTCCTTCAGCGCGGCGTAGAGCGCGGTGAGCAGCACGGGCACCACGTGCTGCGGCAGCCCGTCCACACCCTTGAGCTGGCTCGCCGGCACACCCACCTTGCGCAGCGCCGCGAGCGCGCGCGCCGGCTCCCAGGTGAGCAGCCGCGGCAGGTGGCGCAGCTCCTCGCCCAGCGCCTGGTCGTGCGCGCTCGCCGCGAGCGCGAGCGTCTCGCAGAAGTCCGCGGGGGTGAGCGGCTCCTGGGCGAAGCCCAGCGCAATGGCCTGCGCGAAGGCGGAGGCCGCGGCGGCGCACGCGGGGTCCTTGTGTGTGACGATGGTGAGCACGCCCGCGTCGTGCGGCAGGCGCGCGCGGCCGCCGCTCTCGAGCAGCCCCACCACCAGCGCGCGGCTGAGCACCGAGGGGCACTTCACGCCCACCGGCGCGCCCGCGCTCATCCACGGCGTGCCGCCCGCGAGCCGCTCGAGGCTCTCCGAGAGGCTGCGCGGCGGCTGCAGGATGACGCCCTCCTGCCACAGCCACGCGAGGTGCGCCGCGACGCTGCGCCCGTCCACCTTGCCCTCGCGAATCACGCTCTCGGCCGCGGCGAGCAGGAGCTGCGTGTCGTCCGAGAACTGCCCCTTCGCGAACTTGCCGCGCGGGCGCGGCGCGAAGTCCTCCGCGAGGTTCGGCAGCCGCGCGAGGCTCGCCGGCGGGATGCCGCGCAGCGGGAAGCCCAGCGCATCCCCGATGGCGAGGCCCAGGAACGCCGCGTGGAACCTGTCCTGGCGCTCGTGCGGGGTCAGCGGCATGGGGAGGTTCAAGATACCCGAGGCGCGGCGCCCGCGGGAACGCACTGATGCCGTTTCGGCGCGAGAAAGAGAAGGTACGCGGAGCGAAATTGCGCAAGCCCTTGCGCGCGGGACGAAGTGCCGTTCCACGCGCGCGGGTGTTGCGCGCTGCATGACGTTGAAACGCTGCGACGAGAAGACAGCTTGCGTTCGCGCGTCGCGGCTGCTCGTGCAGCGTGCGGCGCGGTGCGCAGGGCGTGGGGCGGGAATCACCCGCTCGCAGCGCGAGCGCCGGAGCGCTACCCGTCGCGGCCGAGGTTCACCGCGGCCTGCAGCCGCGCGACCACGGCCTCGGCGCCCTGGTGCAGCTCGGTGCCGTCCCACAGCGCGGGCGTGCTGTGCCCGCCGCGCGCGCGGAAGTCCGCCTCCACCTCGGGATAGGTGAGGTTGCGGAAGCGCACCCGGTCCTCGAGCGCGTGGTCCACCACGTACAGGCGGGCCTTCGCGCTCGGCGGATCCGAGATGAGGTGGAAGAGCTCGAAGAGGGGCGATGCCACGGCGAGGCCTAGCGCGTGCCGGCCGCCGCGATGCGCGCGGTCTCGCGGCGCACGGCAGCCGCCTCCACGTGGAAGCGCGCGTCGTCGCTGGAGAGGCCCTTGAGCCGCTCCTGCGCGTCGCTCATCCGGCGGCGCGCCGCCTCCACGTCGATGCCGCTCACCTGCTCGGCGGCGTCCGCGAGCACCAGCACGCGGTCGTCACCCACCTCCACGAAGCCGCCGGCGACGAAGTAGCTGTCGCGCCGCCCGCTCTCGGTGAGGGTGAGCACGCCGGGCTCCATCAGGCTGAGGAAGGGCGTGTGGCCGGGGCGCACGCCGAACAGGCCCTGCGCGCCGGGGACGACCGCCTCGTCCGCCTGCACGGACAGCACGCGCTTCTCGGGGGTGACAATCTCGACCGTCAGCTTGGCCATCGCGGCTTTCCTTCCGTGCTTCGAAATCTCTGGGAACGTCTCTAGAACTTCAGGCGGTGGGTCTTGCCGTCCACCGTCTCGAACTCCACCTCGCCCGCGTCCGTGAGGCGCGGGCCCTTGCCGGGGATGCCCAGCGTGCCCTCGAGCCAGCCGAAGTGCGCGCGGAACTGCCGCACCTCGGAGAGCCTCTTCGTGGGCACCAGCCCCGAGAGCCGCAGCTCCTGCCGCAGCTCCCCCGGCCGCACCACCTCCCACGCCACCCGGGCGGCCGCCCACGCGGGCGCCTTGCCCTTCTTCACGTGCTGCTGCTCCGTGCCCGCCGGCTTCTCCGCGAGCGGCCGCAGCACCCACACCGTCGCGCCGTCGTTGGCCACGAAGTAGAGGTCGTCCGCGCTGCCCACGCAGCGCTCCACGCTCCAGCTGCCCTGGGGCGCGTCGCTGCCCACCTCCAGCCGGCACTGCCCCGGCGCCGTCTCCACCAGGCGCACGGTGTACAGCCCGTTCGCGCTCACCCGGGCGCGGCTCGCGCGCGGCGCCGCCCCGGCCGTCTGGGCCGGGGCGGGCAGTGCGAGCAGCAGCACTGCGGCGACGAGCGTGAGCCGGGTGAGCACGGTCAGGCGGGAGCGACTAGGCCGCGAGCTTGCGGGCGTTCTCCAGCACCTCGTTGATGTCCCCGGCCATGTAGAAGGCGGCCTCGGGGATGTCGTCGTGCTTGCCGTCCGCGATCTCCTTGAAGCCCTGGATGGTGTCCTGGAGCTTCACGTAGCGGCCCGGCTTGCCGGTGAAGACCTCGGCCACGTGGAAGGGCTGGGAGAGGAAGCGCTGGATCTTGCGGGCGCGCGCGACGACCTGCTTGTCGCTCTCGCTGAGCTCGTCCATGCCGAGGATGGCGATGATGTCCTGCAGCTCCTTGTACTTCTGCAGGATGCCCTGGACCTTGCGGGCCACCGCGTAGTGGTCCTGCCCGATGACGCCCGGGTCGAGGATGCGGCTGGTGGAGTCGAGCGGGTCCACCGCGGGGAAGATCGCCAGCTCGGCGATGGCGCGGTTGAGCACCGTGGTCGCATCCAGGTGGGCGAAGGTCGTGGCGGGCGCGGGGTCCGTCAGGTCGTCCGCGGGCACGTACACCGCCTGCACCGAGGTGACCGAGCCCTTGGTGGTGGAGGTGATGCGCTCCTGCAGCATGCCCATCTCGGTGGAGAGCGTGGGCTGGTAACCCACGGCGCTGGGGATGCGGCCCAGGAGCGCCGACACCTCGGAGCCCGCCTGGGTGAAGCGGAAGATGTTGTCCACGAAGAGGAGCACGTCGCGGCCCTCCACGTCGCGGAAGTACTCCGCGATGGTGAGCGCCGAGAGCGCCACGCGCGCGCGCGCACCGGGCGGCTCGTTCATCTGGCCGTACACGAGCACGGTCTGGCTCTTGGTCAGGTCGGCCGTGTTGATCACGCCCGACTCCTGCATCTCGTGGTACAGGTCGTTGCCCTCGCGGGTGCGCTCACCCACGCCGGCGAACACGCTGAAGCCGCCGCGCTCCACGGCCACGTTGCGGATGAGCTCCATCAGGAGCACCGTCTTGCCCACGCCGGCGCCGCCGAAGAGGCCGATCTTGCCGCCGCGGGTGTAGGGGGCGAGCAGGTCGATGACCTTGATGCCGGTCTCGAACATCTGCACGCGCACGTCCTGCTCCGTGAAGGGAGGGGGCGCGCGGTGGATGGGCAGCGTCTGGGTGGCGTTGGTCGGGCCCTTCTCGTCCACCGGCTCGCCGGTGACGTTCAGGATGCGGCCGAGCGTGGCCGAGCCCACCGGCACCTGGATGGGAGCGCCGGTGTTGCGCACGGCCATGCCGCGCGCGAGGCCGTCCGTGCTGTCCATGGCGATGCAGCGCACGGTGTTCTCACCGAGGTGCTGCGCGACCTCGACGGTGAGGTTGTCCGCGCCGCCGGCGAGCGTGGGGTTGGAGATCTTGAGGGCGGTGTACACCTCGGGGAGCCCGCCGGGCGGGAACTCCACGTCCACCACGGGGCCGAGGACCTGGGTGATCTTGCCTGCCATCGGAACTTGAGCGCTCATGGAATCTTGTCTCGTACGGGGGTGAGGAGTGCGGGCCCCTTACCGGGGGCCTTCAGAAGGGTCAACTACTTGAGCGCCTCGGCGCCGGACACGATCTCCATCAGCTCCTTGGTGATCACCGCCTGGCGGGTGCGGTTGTAGACCAGGGTGAGGGAGCTGATCATGTCGGTGGCGTTGGTGGTCGCGTTCTCCATGGCGCTCATGCGCGCGCCGTGCTCGCTCGCCACGCTCTCCAGCAGCGCGCGGTAGACCTTGATGGCCACCGCCTGCGGGACCAGCCGGTCGAGCACGGACTGGCGGTCCGGCTCGTACTTGAAGTCCACCAGGTTGCGCGCGGGCGCGGTCTGCGTGGCGGCGCCGGGCGCGGTGGCGGCCTGGGCGGCGGCGGGGGCCGCGAGCGTCTGCAGCGGCAGCACCTGCTCGAGCGTCACCGTCTGGCTGATCGCGGAGCCGAACTGGTTGTACACGAGGTACACCGCGTCCACCTCGCCGTTGAGGAAGTTCGCGCTGAACTCCTCGGCGATGTCCGCGGCGAGCCGGTAGTTGAGCTTCGCGTAGAGGCCCGGGAAGTCCTTGCGGATGGGCGTGCCGCGGTTGCGGAAGAAGTCGTGGCCCTTGCGGCCTACCGTGGCGAGCTCGATGCGCTCGAGGTCGCGGCCGTTCTCGTTGAGGAAGCGGCTGGTGCGGCGGATCACGTTCGAGTTGAAGCCGCCGGCGAGGCCGCGGTCGCTCGTGAGCACCACCAGCTCCACGCGGCGCGCGGGGCGCTGGGTGAGCAGCGGGTGGGCCAGCGCCTCGTCGCCCGAGCGGGCCACCAGGTCGCCGATGATCTGATCCAGCGTCTGCGCGTAGGGGCGCGCCGCGATGATCGCGTCCTGCGCCTTGCGCAGCTTCGCGGCGGCCACCATCTTCATCGCCTTGGTGATCTGCTTCGTGTTCTTCACCGAGCGGATGCGCTTACGAATGTCGCGTAGGGACGCCATGGGAACCCCGTTGGTCCTGTGAAAACGCGGGCTTGCCTGAGGCTTCTTCCGCGCTTGCCAAAATCGCGCGCGTTCTACAGGTGGGCCCCGCTGGGGTCAACCCGCGCCTTCGCAGCTTTGCTAATGGGCAGCAGGCAGGGGGCCGAGGCAGCGCGCGCGCCGGGCGGGGGCGGTGGTGCAGCCCGGGGGGCGACCCTAGCCTACATGCACCTCTCTGGACGCCCTGGAGTCCCCATGTCTCCGCTGGCAGGCCCCATCCTCGTCGTCGAAGACGACCCCGACATCCGCGACTCGCTCGCCGGCTTCCTCGAGCTGCAGGGGCTCTCCGTGAGCTGCGCGGCGAACGGCAAGCAGGCGCTCGACGCGCTCACCCGCGGGCCGCGCCCCGCGCTGGTGCTCCTGGACATGGCGATGCCGATCATGGACGGGCACAAGCTGCTCAACGTGCGCAAGGCGAGCGAGGCGCTGCAGGAGGTGCCCATCGTCATCGTCTCGGCCGGCATGGCGGTGATGAACGCGCGCGATCTGGCGGTGTACGGCGCGAACTACGGCGTCGCGGCCTTCCTCAAGAAGCCGGTGGACCCGCGCCAGCTGCTCGAGATGATCGAGCGCCACGCGCTCAAGGCCGCGGGCGCCCCGGCCGAGGCCCAGCCCGCGCATCCGTAGCAGCCAGGCAGGCGGAGAAACGGTTCTCAGCGGCCCCCGCGCGCGCCAAGATGGCCCCCTCTGGCGAGACGCGAAGGGGTGAGCGCAGGTGGCCGTGAAGGGGCGTGAGCGGGCGGGTGTGGCGGGGCGGGTGGCGCGCGGGCTCGTGCGCGCGCTCGTGCGGGTGCTGCTCCTGTGCGTCGTGCTCTCGCTCGGCGCCTCGCTCTACGTGAGCCTGCGCTACCGCGGGCGCATCCTGCCGGCCGCGCGCGCGCCCGAGGCGCCCGTGGCGCTGGTGTTCGGCGCGGGGCTGGCCGCCGTGCGCGAGCCCTCGCCGGTGCTCGCCGAGCGCCTGGACAAGGCGGTGGAGCTGTACCGCAGCGGCAAGGTGAAGCGGCTGCTGGTGAGCGGGGACAACAGCGACCGGCGCCACGACGAGACGCGCGCCATGGTGGCGTACGTGCGCGCGCGCGGCGTGCCCGAGGCGGACGTCGAGGCGGACTTCGCGGGGCTCTCCACCTACGACAGCTGCGTGCGCGCCCACCGCGTCTTCGAGGTGCGCCGCGCCCTGCTGGTGACGCAGGCCTTCCACCTGCCGCGCGCGCTCTTCATCGCCAACTCCATCGGCGTGGAGGCCTGGGGCGTCGCGGCGGACGAGGGGCGCCAGGGCACGCGCCGCTACGCGCTGCGCGAGCTGGTCAGCCGCCCGCTCGCGCTCGCCATGGTGCTCTTGCACGCCGAGCCCGCCTTCCCCACCGGCCGCACGCCGCCGCCCCAGCGGCGCTGAGGGCTGGGCGCGGCCCCCGGGCAGGCAGCCGGGCTCTTCCTTGCCGCAGCCCCTCTGCCTCCGCACCCTCACCCCTGAAGGCTGTTGTCCTCACAGGGATGGGAACACGCGCACAGGAGGCGCCATGCGATTCAGGAAGATGGGTTCCGAGGATGTCGGTGAGTCCACCAGCCGGCGACACGTGGACCCGGAGAGCGGGCAGGAGGAGATCAACATCACCGACCAGGACCTCGCGGCCACGCCCCCGCTCGAGGAGGAGCCCGAGTTCCGGGACATCCTCCCGGACCAGATCCGCGAGTTCACCTTCGGGGACTCGGACGAGGACGAGGACCGCGAGCTGACGGTGCAGTCCCACGAGCGCATCCACCCCATCCGCCCGGACGAGCTGCCCGAGGGCTAGTGGGAGCGCCGCTGCCGCCGCGGCATCTCGGGTGGCAATGCCACGCGCGCTGCCGCGGCCCCGCCCGTCCGGGGCCGCTGACAGCCTGCCAGCTCCCCTGCCGGACGGAGCGGGACGCGCGAGCGCAGCGGCGGTGCGACGGGCGGGCGCTGCGCGCATCCGAGCGCGCATGGCGCATCCCAAGAGCTACGAAGCGACCCCCGAGACCTTCGACGCGCTCGTCCTCGAGCCGCGCGGCGAGCTGGTGCTGGTGGACTTCTGGGGACCCGACTGCCCCAACTGCGAGGCCTTCGCCGCCGCCGAGCCCGCGCTGCTCGCCGAGCTGGACGGAGCGCCGATGCGGGTGGTGAAGGTGAATGCCTACGCGTACGAGGAGCTCGCCCGGCGCTTCGGCCTGTTCGGGATTCCGACCTTCTTCCTCTTCCGCGACGGAAAGCAGCTGGGGCGCATGGCCCAGTACTACGGGCGCGAGTACTTCCTCGGCGTCATCCGCGACCACCTGCCGGGCGGGCAGAAGGGCCCACCGCTCGAGCGCGCCGCGACGTGAGCGCCCACGCGCTGAGCAGGCCCAGCGTCTTCACCAGCCAGCCCTCGGGCTTGGGGCCCGTCACGGCCTCGAAGCTGCGGAGCCCAAGGTGTGTGTCAGGGGTTCAGCGGGCACTGCCCGGTCACGGAGCACCGAAGACGAACGGGTAGGTCACCGTCACGGAGCCTGGCCCATTCGGCCGGGGGAAACGCCAGCCTCGTGCGGCCTGCACGAGGCACTGCTCGAGCAGCGGCTGCGAAGGCTTCGCTTCAGCAATCCTCGCAGCACAGACGTCTCCCTCGTTGCCGATGACGAAGCGGACTGCGATACGTCCGATGAAAGGCGTCCCTCGCACCTCGAGCTGGTCGGAGCAGCTGTGCACCTCGCCGAGGTGGGCGCGAGCCGTTCGGCGGATGTCCTCCTTGTCCATCCAGCCGAAGCCCGCGTCGGCCGCCGCCGCCTCATCCAGACCTCCGTCGGGCAGGTGCGGCACATCCCTCTCCGCTGGCAGCTCGGCGCACTCGGCCGTTGGCGGCTCCGCCATGCGCTCCTCGCGCGGAGCGGAGCGGACGCAGGCGGTCACGAGCAGTACGGCAGCACAGGTCCAGCGAGGCAGTCGTCGCACCGGAGGGCTCCATGACGCGTCATGAGAGGGATGCGCGAAGCGCGCCCGCCTCCTACCGTCTACTCGACGCGAGTGCGCACTGCGAGGAGTGCACCCCGCAGCAGCAGGAAGGGGCGTCAGGACCGGAAGGGTGACGAGCCGCTGCGGTCCTACGCGGGAGGGCACCGCCGGTCCGCAGCGCTCAGGGGTGACACGCGGGCGTCCGCGCCCGCGCACGCCCGCCTGGAATGAAGCTTCACTTCAGCCCGGTCCCTGCGTGGAACGAAACGTCAGTTCTCCGCGCGGGCCTCCCAGCTCCGGCGGAGGCTTCACCCTTCGTGCGGGCCCCCTCGGGAGCGGACGGCTGCGGCGCGCAAAAACGTAAAATAGGATTTTACCTTTTTGCATCGCGCGCCGGTCCGCGCCCGGGAGGGGCATCTCCTTTCGAGACTGGCGTCTCGCGGCAGTGGACGGCTTTACCCACCCCGAGAAGCTCCGTCCCCTCCCCGGCCTCTCCTCCTCGATGCCGTGGGTCTCGCGCCACTCTCGGACGCCCTGCATGCGGAGGTCGCGACGCTTACACCCGACCCGGCGGCGCGCGGCGTGCGCGTGGACGTGAGCGACGAGACCTCCGACGACCTCACCGTGCGCGATGCCGAGACGGGCCGGGGACTCTTTACCCGCTTCGTGGGTGAGCGCCCGCCCGCTCGGGCAGCACGGCCATCTCGCGGGTGCTGAGCAACAGCCCGGACAACCTGCTGCAGTGGAGCCAGCACAAGCAGGAGGCAGTGCCCGACAGTGGCATGCCTGACATGAACCTCCCGGACGAGGACGCGCGCCACATCGTCGCGTATTTGTACACGCTGTGAGCAATGTCCCCTCTCCCTCTGGGAGAAGAGCTGGAGGCCTCGTGTGACGTGGAGCCGCGGGTTCGTGGCGGTGCTGGCGCTCTTGGGCGCGACGCAGGCGCACGCGCAGGAGGGTGACGCAGCTTCGCCCGGCACTCTCACCCCGACCCGCTCCCAGGGGGAGGGGGAGGACCCGGCGAGCGCTTCGCCTGACGCAGAGCCCTCGCTCGGCACCACCGTCACCGCGACGCGCCTGCCGCGCCCCGCGCGCGACGTGCCGGGCACCGTCACCGTGCTGCCGCGCGAGGAGCTCGAGCGCAGCCCCACCCTCACCACCGACGCCCTGCTGCGCACCCTGCCCTCCGTCGCGACCTTCCGGCGCAACAGCAGCCTCGTCTCGGACCCGAGCGCGCAGGGGCTGAACCTGCGCGGCGTCGGCCCCTCGGGCGTGTCGCGCAGCCTCGTGCTGCTGGACGGCGTGCCGGTGAACGACCCCTTCGGCGGCTGGGTGTACTGGCGCGCGCTGCCGCGGCTCGGCCTGCAGCGCATCGAGGTGGCCCCGGGCGGAGGCTCCGCGCTGTACGGGAGCAGCGCGATGGGCGGCGTGGTACAGCTCGTCTCGCGGCCCCTCACCGAGAGCACGCTCGACGGCGAGCTGAGCGTGGGCCGCTTCGGCACGGGCTTCCTCGCGGCGCGCGCCACGGGGAGGCTCGGCAAGGTGGGCCTGGGCGTGGAAACGGAAGGCCTCACCAGCCAGGGCTACCCGGTGGTGGCTCCGTCCCAGCGCGGCGCGGTGGACTCGGACGCGGGCGGCACCCACACCACGCTCAACGCGCAGCTCGAGGCGCCCGCCTCGCAGGCCCTCACGCTCAATGCGCGCGCGGGCTTCTTCCAGGAGCGCCAGGACGGCGGCACGCAGTACACCAACGCGCGCGTGCGGGTGGGCACCTGGGGTGGGGGGGCGAAGTTGGACACGGGGGGCGCGGGGCAGCTCGCGCTGCAGCTGTTCGGGCACGTGCAGCGCTTCGAGCAGGAGCGGGCGCGGCTCGCGCCGGGACGCGCGAGCGAGAGCCTCTCGGCCGAGCAGCGCGTGCCCACGGACGACGAGGGTGTGAGCCTCGTGTGGACGGCGCCCGCAGCGCAGCTGGGTGGCACGCACGAGGTGGCGGCGGGGCTGGACCTCCGCCGCATCGCGGGCCACTCCGAGGAGACGCTGCTGCCGCCGGGCAGCGCACCGGACGCCACGGTGGCGCGCGATGCCGGCGGCACGCAGCTCTTCGGCGGCGTGTTCCTACAGGACCTCTACGCGCCCACCGAGCGCGTGCAGCTGAGCGCCGCGCTGCGGGTGGACAGCTGGCGCAACCTGCAGGGCGAGCGCACCCTCACCACGCGCGCGGGCGACAGCGCGCACACCGCCTTCGAGGACCGCGGCGAGTCGCAGCTCAGCCCGCGCGTGGGCGTGCTGGTGCACGTGGCGGAGCCGCTGCGCCTGCGGGCCTCGGCGTACCGAGCCTTCCGCGCGCCCACCCTCAACGAGCTCTACCGTCCCTTCCAGGTGGGCACGGTGCTCACCGCGGCGAACGACGCCCTGCGCGCCGAGCGGCTGGTCGGCGCGGAGGCGGGCGCGGAGCTGCAGCCGCTCGCGCTCCTCACCCTGCGGGCCACGGGCTTCTGGAACCGCCTGGAGGACCCCATCACCAACGTCACCCTCGCCGAGCCCCTGCCGGACGGCAGCACGCGCCAGCGCCAGAACCTGGGGGCCGCGCGCGTGCAGGGCGTGGAGCTGGGCGCCGAGGCGCGCTTCCTGCGCGTGTGGACGGCGCTCGCCGCGTACACCTTCGTGGACTCGCGCGTGCTGGAGGCACCGGGCAACGAGGCGCTGGTGGGCAAGGAGCTCCCGCAGGACCCGCGCCACCGCGCCACGCTGCAGCTCGCCTTCGACGACCCGCGCCTCGTCACCGCCACCGCGCAGCTGCGCGTGACGGGGCCGCAGTTCGAGGACGACCTCAACGAGTCCGGCATGGGCGGCGTGGCGCTGGTGGACCTGTCGCTGGGGCGCAGGCTCTACCGCGGGCTCGAGCTGTTCGGCGCGGTGGAGAACCTCTTCGACCGCGAGTACCTCGTGGGCCGCGCGGGCGTGGACACCGTGGGCGCGCCGCGGATGTTCCGCCTGGGGCTGCGCTGGCGCTCGGGGCGCTAGCCTCACTCCTCCACGCCGAGGTTCTTCAGGGCGGCGAGGCGCATGAACTTATCCACCACGTCCTTCGACGCCTGGGCCTGCTTCGCGGTGGCGCCCTCCGCCACGCTCACCTTCAGCTGCAGCGCGCCGGTGGCCTCGCGCACCTTGTCCTCGAGCCCCGCGAGCTGCCGGGGTGAGACGGCCTTCTCGGACTGCGCGACGACCACCAGCGCCTTGCCCCAGCGCACCTGGATGTCGACCCCCTCCAGGTGGGGCAGGTTCGAGGCGCGCAGGGTCTCCTGCGCGCGCTCGAGGTTGCGGATCAGCTGGGGGATGATCTCCCGTACCTTGCTCTGGAACTTGGACTCGCCCACCCCCACGGGCACCAGTTCGAGGGTCTTGCGGTCTCGAGAGAAGGAGAGCAGCACGCGGAAGTGGTCGCTCATCAGCCGCCCACTCTCGTCCCGCACGTCCGTGAGGCGCAGCAGGAAGAGGTTCTCCTCGAGCCGCTCGAGCTCCCCGAAGCGGGGCGTTCCGTCCTCCCGCAGCAGCCCCCGCCCGAGGCCGGACTTCGCACCCTCCGCGTCGCGCAGCCGCTCCTGCGCGCGCTCGACGAGCGCTGGAGCGCCCTTCTTGTCCGTCCCGAAGCGCTCCGGCTCACGCAGGATCCACTCGCTCGCGTTCACGCTCGCCGCGGCGCGCTCCTTTGCCACCACGTCCGGCTGGAAGGACAGCAGCATCTCGTAGAGGATGCCGCCGCGGCCGCGCACGCGCCGCTTGAAGCCCGCCGCTCGGCGCTCCTTCGAGTAGTCGAGGATGCGCAGCAGCAGCTCGGTCCCCTCCTCCGTCCGCAGCCCCAGCCGCTTGAGCTCACGCACGATGTCCGGGTGCTTGTCCTCGATGACCTCGACGAAGCGGGCCACCGTGGCGGGGGAGACGACGGCGTAGCGCGGCTTGAGCTCGGCCGCGCCCGCGAGCGCGCTCGCCTCCCGCGCGCTCTTGCTCTTCGCACCGGCCGCACCCTCCCGCTCGACGCGGCCGAGAATCGACGACACCGGGTCCTGCAGCACGTGCTGCGCGAGCGCGCGGTTGAGGCCCTCCCGCCGCGCGGACTTGCGCAGCTCGCGCACCACCTCGTCGAAGTCGCGCACGTCCTGCTTCGTCGCGGCGGCGAGGCTCGCGCGCAGCTCGGACGGCGCAAGCTCGCGCAGCTCGCGCAGGAGCACTGCGCCGATCTCCGCTTGCTGCTGATCGAGGATGCGCTTCCTGCGCGCCTTCGCTGCCATCACCCCTCCGAGCCCGTGCCGAGAACCTCCTCCAGGCTCGGCGCGATCGCCTGGAGGTCGAAGAACACCTGCAGCCCCACGCCCAGCTCCCGCGACACCTGGCCGATGGCGTGGAAGGCCGCGAGGTCTCCGAGCATCTCGAGGAGCACCCCGGCCACCGAGGGCCGCGAGGAGATGAGCAGCGCGTAGCGCGCGCTGTCGCCGGCCAGCAGGGCCCCCGCTGCCTGCGCGTCGATGGCCCGGTTCGCCGCGTCGATCTCCCGCATGGCCGTGAGCGCACTGCCGGCGGCGGCGTAGAGGCCGAGCAGCGCGCTGGCGGCCTCGGCTGGCGGGAAGGCCAGCCCGAGCAGGCCGAGCACGCCGGCGACCCGGTCCAGCGTCTCCTGCGCCTTCTGCCCGGCGGCCGCCTGCAGGGCCCGGATGCGGTCGCGCGTGTCGCGGACCCTGAGCAGCTCGGTGAGCACGCGGTAGCGGAAGGCCCCCTCGAGCTCGCCGCTCGAGTCCTCCTGGGAGGCCTCGGCGCGGGGCGGTGGTCGCGCCAGCATCCGGTCCGCGTACTCGCGGTGCAGGGCCACGAGGAGCGCCTCGTCGTCCAGCGGCTCGTAGGCGTAGCCGCGCTGCCGCTCGGAGGCCCAGAGCGAGGCGCGCAGCTCGGGCGAGTCGAGCGCCCCCGCCGGGCGCTCGAGCTGCAGCGCCGCGAGCGGGATGGCGAGCCGCTCCCGCAGCGCCGCGAAGGGGTAGCCGCCATCCTCCTTGGGCAGGGCCGCGTCGAGGAGCCGGGGCACGTCCCGCAGGTACACGTACGCCTTGCTCCAGATGGCCTGCTCGCTCACCTCGCCGCGCACGTAGACCTGCTCCCCACGCACGAGCGCGAACACGGCGGGGGCGAGGAGGTGGCCCTCCGGCCCCCGCGTCACCCGCCCGCTCAGCTCGACGAAGGCGCGCTCGACCTCGGCGATGCGCGCCTCGGCGGCCGCGTCGATCGGGTCCACCTTGGAGGCGGTGTCCTGCCCCGGCGCTCCGCCCGCCGCCTCGAGGCCTCCCGGCTGCGAGCCGCGCTCGGCCGCGCGCGTCAGGTAGATGGCCCGGTGGGCGGCCACCAGCTCCTGCACGGCGCGGGCGAGCGCCTTTGCCGGGGCGGGGTCGCCGAGCACCACGACGGTCGGGTTGTCTGCGTAGAGCGCGTCGCTGCCGGAGCGCCCCTCGCCGCCGCCGGCCCCCTCCACGGGCGCCAGCCCGTAGCGCTCTCGCTGTGCTTGCAGGACGGGCGAGAGCTTCGCCATCCGCGCGCGTGCGGCAGCCAGGGCGTCCGCCGCGATGCGCACCAGCGCCTCCTTCACGAGCTGCTCGAGCAGCTCCACCGCCGCTGCGAGCCGGCGCGCGAAGGCGACGGCGTGCGCGACCGAGCGCTCGACCTCCCCCTCGGAGCGCCCCTCGAACGGGTCCGCGGCCCGCAGCGCCTGGGTCACCGCCTCGCGCAGCTCGCTCACGGCGCGCCACCCGCCGGCGCAGTAGCGGTCCACCACCAGCCCCTCGAGCGCGAGCGGGTGCACCTCCAGGCGCACCGGGGTGCCGGCCACGGGCAGCGCCATCCAGAGCGTTTCGCCGGGGGCGGGCTGCGACTCCAGTGCAGGGTCCGGCACCTCGAGCGCCGCGGCGGTCGCGTCGTCGAGCGAATCCGTGTCGAGCGCGCCGGGCTCGGACGGCGGTACGACGACGACGAGCTCCTGCAGGTCCACCATCGCGCTTCCCTCGAGAGCAGGAATCTTCGCGAGCTTCGCCCGGGTACTAGCTTGTGAACTCCCGGGGAGGTGCGCCCATGGCCCTGGTTCCCGAGCTCTTCGCCAACGAGTGCGACCGCACGCTGCCCGTCGGCACCATTGTCGACCGGTACGATCTCAGCCAGCTCATCCCGCTCAGCGTCCGGCTCGGCGACCTGGACGTGCCGGTGCTGCTCAACCCCTTCGGCGGCACGAAGGCGACCGTGGCGACCTACGTGGACCGCGGGCTGCACCGCCGCGCGGACGGCACCCTCCACTCGTACGCCTCGGCGAGCGGCGGCGTGAGCGTGGAGCACCTGGCCGAGGGCGGCCCCGGCAGGTCCCTGCTGCCGCTGGTGCCGCGGGTGGAGGTCGCCTCCGCCGCGGACCTGCTGGCCTCGGAGCACCTGGAGGTGGACGGGGAGCAGCTGCGCCTGCGGCTGAGCGCCGACGCAGCCCGGGCGCTGCTCGGTGGCCAGCCCGCGGTGGTGCGGGGTGTGGACGGCGCGGGGCACGAGCGCCACGTGGAGGTGGTGGTGGCCGCGGCGGGTGCCGACGACGGTCCGCTGTCACTCGCCGTCGCGGACCTCCCCGCCTTCCTGGCGCGTCCAGTGCTGGGCCTGGGCGGCGGTCGCTCCGTGGAGGTGAAGCTCAGCGTGGCGCAGCGGCGCGAGCTGCTCGCCACCGGGCACACGCGCACGCAGGTGGGCGGAGCGCCGGTGGAGCTGGACGTGGCCTCACGCCCCGTGCTCGCCCAGTACGCGGCGCTCAGCACGCCCGCGCCCGTCTCCGAGTCCAACGGGAGCGCGAGGCCGCCGCCCGGCGAGGGCATCCCCGCGCCCGCGCTCGCCGCGCTCCCCGTCGCCCTCTACGTGCCCATCCGGCAGGAGTGGGAGCTGCTGGGCTACAGCCGCGGCGCCCTGCTGCACACCGCGGCGCTCGCGCCCCAGGAGGAGCTGACGCTCGAGGTCCACTCCTGGGAGAAGCACACCACGAGCGCGGAGGACACCGCCTCCACCGAGGCCACGACGACCGGCGAGTTCACGGACACCTCGCGCGACACCACCGAGGTGCTCAAGGAGCTCGTGCGCACCTCCCAGCTGAGCAACAACCTGGGCGGCAACCTCAGCTACTCCGGCTACGGGCTCACCGTGGGGGTCAACGGGGGCCTCAGCGACGGAGGCTCGGTCACGGACACCGCGCGCAGCACCACCACGGGCCTGCACGAGGTGGTGGTCAAGTCCACCGCCCAGCTCAAGGCCACGCGGCAGGTGAAGGTGAGCGAGGGCTCGGACATCGGGAGCGAGGAGCGGGTGACGCGCCGGGTGCGCAACCCCAACACCTGCCGCTGCCTGGCGGTCGACTCCTTCGAGGTCCTGTCCCACTACCGCATCACCACCACCATCCTGCGGGCGGAGGCGCGCCCCTGCGTGCTCGTCGAGCTGCCGCTGCCCTTCACGACCTTCAACCGGGCGCGGCTGCGGCAGTACGAGAGCCTCCTCTCACCCGCGCTGCTGGACGCCTCCCTGAAGGGGGGCTTCGCGGCGGCGCGGCTGCTCGCCGCACGCGACTTCGCCTGTCAGGTGGCGTGCGAGCGCTGCCTGTGCGGCGACGCGAAGACCCTGCTCCTCTCGCCCGCGGTGTCCGACGCGCTGACGAAGGTGCAGGGCGCGGCGCGAGACCTGCGCGCCGCCAACCCCCGCACGGCCCTGGCGTGGATCGACGCGCTCCTGGGCAACCACGGCGGCAACAGCAACGCCACGGTCTTCGACCCCACCAAGCTGGCGCCGGACGTGCAGCGGTGGCTGTACACGCTGGCGCTCGCCGAGGAGTCCCGTGCGCTCTACGAGCTTCTCGTCTCGCCGGCGACGCTGGACCGCTCGGACACGCTGCTCGCCACGCGCAGCCTCCTGGGCGCGCTGGGTGGAAGCAACCCGGACGACCTGCGGCCGGACAAGCTGGTGTTCAAGTGGCGCCTCCCGCTCGAGGACCGCATCTTCTCGCGCTACCTCCAGGAGGGCTTCCCCGCGCCGCAGGGTGGGAAGACGGCGGTCGTCTCGCAGCTGCGCAGCTGGTGGTCCCTCAGCGGCCAGGACGCGGGGCTGGCCGCGGCGCTCAAGGAGCTGGTGGCCGCGGTGCAGTCGCCGGCGAAGGAGGCGGCCGAGGACCCCGTCGCCTCGGCCTACCCGGTCACCACGGTGGCGGCCTCGCTCGAGCGCGAGGAGGCGCTGCTCGCGCACCTCAACGAGCACCGCGAGTACTACCGGATGCGGGTGTTCCTCGCGATGCCCCTGGCCATGCAGCGCGAGCTGCTGCGCAGCCGGGGCTACGAGCTGCCCGGCATCGAGCTGAGGCCGCTGGGCCGCGAGGGCGCGCTGCTCGCCTACCCGCTGCAGCGCACGCTCTCCCCCGCGCTGCGCCAGTACTTCGAGCGCGTGCTGGGCCAGAACACCGCGCTCGATGCGCCCTGTGGCGTGAGTGACGTGGTGCTTCCCACTCCCGGCATCCACCTGCAGACCCGCCTCTCGCCCTGCGACGCGTGCGAGCCCTACCTGCAGGGCGTCCGCGAGGCCGAGGTGCGCAAGCGCAACGCCGAGGCCGACGTGCTCGTGGCCAAGGCGAAGCAGGAGCAGGTGGAGGTGCGGCGCCTCAAGAAGCGGCTGCGGGGCGACACGCCCGTGCTCGACGATCCCTTCCGCCCCGAGCTGCCGCAGCTGCGGGTCGCCGTGGAGAGTGTGCCCAGCACCCCGCCTCCCGCGCCGCAGCCCTGAGCTGCAGCGCCTGCACGGGGTAGGGCGGGCGCATGTTCGGCCTGTTCAAGAAGAAGAGCCTGCCCGCGGACCCGCTCGATTCTCTCGCGCAGGACATCGTCCTGCGCATCTCGGACGACGCCGCGCACATGGCGCTCGTCGACGTGCGCACGGACGCGACGGACCTGCCGGGCTGGGACTGCGAGTCCCTCACGCGCAAGCGCGTCGCGGCCATGAACGCGGGGCAGCTCGTGGCCTGGGACCACCCCGAGGAGAACCTCGCCGTGCGCCTCACCGGGCGCTGTTGCCGCTGAGGTCGCGGGCCGTCACCTCCGCGGCCGTCGTCCCCACCACGAAGCGGGAGCCGGAGACCTGGCTGTAGGACAGCTGCACCGCCTCCGCGCTCTGCGACGGCGCGTACGTGGCGACCGCACCCTCGGCAGCGGGCGAGTCCAGCACCACGTCCGCCGGGCAGCGAGGGTCGGGCGCGGTGAAGTCCGTGAGCACCGCGACGGGAAGCGTCCAGAGCTGGCGGCCCTGGCGGCCTTGCTCGGCGGAGAAGAACACGCGCCCGCCCTGCTCCACCAGCTGGTCGGCCACGAGGAGGCAGCCCCCTCCCCCCGCGCCTCCTCCGCTCCGGGCGGGTGGCGCCCCCCTCCCTCGCGCTCCGACGCACGTTCAGGCGGACAGCCAGGCCATGGCGGCGGTGACCATGGCCGTGGTGCCCACATCCAGCGTGGGCTGCAGCACCGGCGCGAAGGTGGCCGAGTGGTTCACCGGGATGTCCTGCGCGATGCGGCCTGCCTTCGCGGCCGCGGCGTAGCGCGCAGGGTCCATCCCGCCGATGCCCCAGTACGTGTACGGCGTGCCGAGCGCAGCGGGGAGGTCGCTGAAGTCCTCGCTCGCCGTCTGGCGGTCGAGCGTCCGGGCCTTGTCGCCGAATACGGCGGAGAAAGCGCGGGCGGTCCTCTCCGTGGCCTCGGCGTCGTTCGTCGTCAGCGGGAAGCGGTCGTAGAGCTCGAACTCCGGCTCCTTCGGCGAGCCCGAGGCCTGGCACTCGGCGACGACCATGCGCTTGATGGCGGAGAGCAGCGTCTGGCGCGTGCTCTCGGCGTAGGTGCGGATGTTGAGCGCGATGACGGCCTTGTCCGGAATGACGTTGCTCTTCGTCCCCGCCTGCACGCTGCCCACCGTGAGCACCGCGAACTCTCCGGGGGTCACCTCCCGCGAGACGATCGTCTGCAGGCGCAGCACGATCATCGCGGCCAGCACCACCGGGTCCACCGCGGCCTGCGGCATGGAGCCGTGGGCGCCCCGCCCGTGCACGGTGATGCGCAGGCTGTCCGCCGCGGAGAGGAAGGGGCCCGGGTGGATGCCCACCGCTCCGGCCGGGAAGGGCAGCACGTGCTGCGCGAGCGCCACGTCCGGGCGCGGGATGAGCTTCGCGAGCCCGTCCTCCACCATGCCGCGCGCTCCGTCGCCCGCCTCCTCGGCGGGCTGGAAGAGGGCCACGGCGGTCCCGCGCCACTGCGGCCGGCCCCGGCCGAGCAGCTGCGCCGCGCCGAGAAGACAGGTGACGTGCACGTCGTGGCCGCACGCGTGCATCACGGGCACCTGCGCGCCCGCGCCGTCGGTGGCCACGGCGGTGCTCGCGTACGGCAGGCCCGTGGCCTCGCGCACGGGCAGCGCGTCCATGTCCGCGCGCATCAGCACCGTCGCGCCCTCGCCGTTGCGCAGCACGCCCACCACGCCCGTGCCGCCCACGCCCTCGTGCACCTCGTAGCCCTCGCGCTTCAGCCCCTCGGCGACCCGCTGCGCCGTGCGCCGCTCCTGGTGGGAGAGCTCCGGGTGCTGGTGGAGGTCGCGGTACACGTCCTCGAGGCCCGCGCGCGCCGCCGACAGCCCTCCGAGCACGGTGGAGACCTTCGATGTGGAAGCGCTCATGGTCACTCCTCTCCGGGTCCGTTTCTGCGTGTGCGGCCGATGGACAGCTCCGCCGGCAGCGTCCATCCGCGCCAGCGCGCCACCAGGTAGAGCGCCGCGCCGAACACCGTGGACACCAAGGGCCCCCCGCGCGTCACACCACACGCGCGAAGGAGGACCAGGAGGCTGCTCGCGGCCAGCGCGCACGTCGCATAGAGGGTATTGCCCCCGAAGACGGCCGGCACGCGGCGCAGCACCACGTCGCGCACCGCCCCGCCCCCCACGGCGGACACCGTTCCGAGCAGCACCGCCGGCAGCCAGCCCAGCCCCACCAGCAGCGTCTTCTCGGTTCCGGCCGCCGCCCAGCAGCCGAGCCCCAGCGCGTCCGCGAGCGGGAAGAGGCGCTGCCAGAGCCGTCCATCGATGGGGATGAGGAAGGCGACCACCGCGCCCCCGAGCACGGTCGCGAGATACGCGGGGTCGGTCAGGGCGACGGGGGGGCCCTGCTGCAGCAGCACGTCGCGGATGACGCCTCCGCCGAGGCCCGAGAGGAAGGCGAGCGTCCCGAAGCCCACGGCGTCGAAGCGGTGCTGGCGCGCCACCACGCCCCCGAGCAGCGCGTTGGCCAGCACGCCGAGCAGGTCCAGCGCACGCAGGAAGCCGGGGATGACTCGGGTGACCTCGTCGGCGACATCGACCATGTGACGCCTCTCGCCTGCCTCCGCGAGTCGAGCCGCGGGCAGCACGAGCATGGCCATGCGGGGGCGGCGCGAGGAGCACGCGAGCACCCGGCCGGGCCCTCCGCCGTCCGCCCGGCCGGCGGCAGGGACGTCACTCGCCCTTGAGCGCGAGCCCCGGGTCCACGCGGGCCGCCCGGCGCGCGGGCACCCACGCGGCCGCGAGCCCCACCGCGCTCATGAGCAGCGCGACGGCGAGCAGCGTGGGCACGTCCAGGGGCTTCACCCCGTACAGGAGGCTGCGCAGCCCGAGCGCGAGCGCCACCGCCGCGGGCAGCCCCGCGAGCAGCGCGAGCCCGACGAGCCGCGCCGCTCCCCCGACGACGAGGCGCACCACCGCGCCGCTCGGCGCACCGAGCGCCCGGCGGATGGACAGCTCGCGCGTGCGCTGGCGCACCCCGTAGGACACCACGCCCCAGACGCCCAGCGTGGCGAGCGCCAGCGCGAGCACCGAGAGCCCGCCCATCAGCCGCATCATCGTCGCCTGGCGGTTGCGCGCGCGGGCCACCGTGTCGCCCAGCGGCTCGAGCCGCTCCACCGGCAGCTCCGGGTCCACCTGCCGCAGCACCTCGCGCACCTGCGCGAGCGTGGGGGCGGGCGCGGCGCGCAGCAGCAGGTAGCTCCCCGCGTTGCCCGTCTGCAGCACCGGCACATAGATGGCCGGCGCAGGCTCCTGCGTGAGCGAGACGTGGCGCACGTCGCCCACCACGCCCACCACCTCGCGGGGGGGCTCGCCCTCGTAGATGGCGAGGCGCGCGCCGAGCGGCGACTGCCCCGCGAGGTACTTGCGCACGAAGGCCTCGTTCACCACGGCGACGGGGGGGCTGCCCGCGCGGTCCGCCTGCGTGAAGAGGCGGCCCTGGCGCAGCGGCACCTTCAGCGCCGCGAAGGCGCCCGGGCTCGCGCTGCGGTACTCCGCCACGCGCGAGCCGTCGTCCTCCGCGCCGTTGAGCCCGAAGCTGGTGCGCGTGGTGCTGCCGCCCAGGTGCAGGCTCTCCACCAGCCCCGCGGCCTGCACGCCCGGCAGGCTCGCGGCGGCGGAGAGCACGCGGTCCCAGGCCGCCTGGCGCGAGGCGGCGTCCGCGTAGCGCGCCTTGGGCAGCTGCAGCGCCGTGGCCACCGCGCCCTCGGGCTCGAAGCCCAGCCGCACGTCCGCGAGCGCCGAGAGGGTGCGCAGCATGAGGCCCGTGCCCGCGAGCAGCACCACCGCGAGCGCGAGCTGCACGACGACGAGCGCGGCGCGCAGCGGGTGGCGCGCGCCGGTGTAGCCCGTGCCCGAGGCGCCGAGCACCGGCAGCAGCGGCCCGCGCGTCGTCTCCAGCGCGGGGGCGAGCCCGAAGAGCACCCCCACCCCGAGGCAGAGCGCGGCCGCGAAGAGCACGATCGGCAGCTGCACCGAGGGGCCGGGCGCGCCCGCCGGCATGTTCAGGGCGCCGCGCATCACGTCCGTGCCCCACAGCGCGAGCAGCAGCCCCAGCACGCCGCCCATCGCGCTCAGGAGCACGCTCTCCACCAGCGCCGCCTGCACCTGGCGCCGGCGGCTCGCGCCCAGCGCCGCGCGGATCGCGCCCTCGCGCCGCCGGCCCAACGCGCGCGCGAGCAGGAGGTTCGCCACGTTCGCCGCGGCGATGAGCAGCACGAAGCCGCTCGCCGCCCACAGCGAGAGCAGCACGGGGCGCGCGTTGCGCGTGGCGTAGGCCTGCCAGGACACGGCCCAGGCGCCGTGCATCGGCTCGCCCGCGGACAGCTGTCCCTCCCACACCTGGCGGCTGCGCGCGGAGAGCACCTCGCGCGCCCGCGCCTCGCTCACCCCGGGCTTCAGGCGCGCGAGCACCGTGAGGTAGTGGTGGCCGCGCACCTCCTCGCCCGTGGCGTTCAGGTCGAGCGGCTGCCACACCTGCGCCTCGCGCCCCGAGTCGCCGAGGAAGAAGCCCTCGCGCATCACGCCGAGCACGCGCGTGGGCACGCCGTCCAGCCACACCGACTGGCCCACCGCTGCCTCGGGCGAGCCGAAGAGGCGCGTGGCGAGCGGGTGCGCGATGACGGCCACGGGCGCGGCGCCGGCGCGCTCCTCGCCCGGCTCGAAGCCACGGCCCGCGGCGAGCGGCGCCCCCACGGCGCGGAAGAAGGAGGGCGTGACGCGCGCGTTCGCGAGGCGCTCGGGCAGCTCGCCGCCGGTGCGGTTCACGCTGCCGCGCGTGATGGCCGTCACCGCCTGCACCGCCGTGGTGTCCTCCATCCAGGCGAGCGCCTCGGCCTCGGAGACGCTCGCCTCGCGCTCGTTCGCCTGCACGTCGAACACGCGCACCAGCTGCTCCGGCTGCGGGAAGGGCAGCGGCTCGAAGAGCAGCGCGTGCACGGCGCTGAAGAGCACCGTGTTCGCCCCCAGCGCGAGCCCCAGCGTGAGCACCGCCGCCAGGGTGAAGCCGGGGCTGCGGCGCAGCGAGCGCCCGGCGTAGCGCAGGTCCTGTAGGAGCGACTCCATCGGGCAGTCTCCAAAGAGAGGGGGTGAGCGGGGCCCGCCCATTAGCGAAGCGCGTGCCAGGGCCACTCTCCCTCCTTTTCCCGCCGTGCACAGGCCCGAGGTGACCGGAAGCGGGAACCGCGGTCCCACGTGCGGACACCCGGGGCACCTCGGAGGGCGTGTTAGGGTCGGGCGTCCCCCCACCGAGAGAGAGGCCTCACCGATGGCGCACTTCTTCCGGGGCGCGGTCGCGCTCACTGCCGCGCTGCTCGCCCTGCCGGCCGCGGCCCAGTCGGTCACCTTCACGGACCCGAGCGGGGACGACAATGGCCCCGGCACCTATACGTACCCGACGGACGCGGCGTACACGCCCGGCAGCTTCGACCTCACCGGCTTCAGTGCAGCGCGCAGCGCGGGCAAGGTCACCCTCCGCGTCGAGCTGCGCTCGCCGCTCACGAACCCGTGGCGCATGGCTTCGGGCTTCTCCACGCAGATGGTGCTCGTCTTCATCCAGACGCGCCCGAAGGGAGGCCACACCGAGGGCCTGCCGGGGCTCAACGTGCGCTTCGCCCCCGGCTCCGGCTGGAACAAGGTGGTGATCCTCTCGCCCCAGTCGCCTGCGCGCCTCCAGGACGAGGTGAAGGCCAGGGCGGGAGCGCTGCGGGCGGACGTCGTGCTCCCCACGAAGCTGGGCGTCGAGGGGCGCACCCTCGAGGCCAGCGTGGACGCCGCGAAGCTGGGCGGCGGCGACCCGCGCAGCTGGAGCTACCAGGTGCTCGTGGTCGGCAACGAGAGCTTCCCCGCGGACCAGGACCTCCTGGTCCGCCGGGTGAACGAGTACGAGGCCCCCGCGCGCTTTGGCGGAGGCAACGACGGCCGCTGCGACCCGAACGTGCTGGACCTGCTCGCGGGCTCCGCCACGGGCGACGAGGCCGAGAAGCGGGCGCAGTACGCCATGCTCCACTACGAGTGCGCGGCGAATGGCGAGGGTGGCGTGCCGGCCACGCTCACCCTGGTGAAGGCGCGCTAGCGGGCCACGCGCCGCGCGAGCGCCTCGTTCATCGCCGCGTACGCGCGCTCCATGCGCCGGCGCACGCCCGCGCCGAGCAGCAGGGAGAAGAGGCCGGTGAAGACCTCTCCCTGCTCGAAGCGCGTGCCGCTTCCCTCGGCGCGCAGGTGGAAGAAGTGCTCGCCGAAGAGCACCCCCGGCACGCCGCCCCTCCACACCAGCGCCTCGCCCGCGTCCGCGCGCACCACCGTGGCGCTGAAGCGCAGCCGCGGGCCCGCGCCGGGCTTGAGCGCCGCGCGCACCTTCACGCGCGCGCCGGCCCTCGGCTCTCCGCGCGCCTCCACGAGCAGTGGGTTCCACTCCGGGTACGCCGCGAAGTCGGTGAGCACCTGCCACACGCGCTCGGGCGGGGCATCGATGAAGGTCTCGCTGTGCAGCCGGGCCATGGGGCTCCAGGGCCGGGGGCCTGGCCCCGGCGTCAGAAAAATCGTGCCGCGTGTCGATCCAGCGCAGGCTCGGGCGTCGCCTGAGTGGAGGCAGCGCCGCCCCACCTTTTCAGGAGAGTCCGCACCATGCCCAGCAAGATCTTCGTCAACATGCCGGTCGAGTCCGTCAGCCGCTCCATGGAGTTCTTCGGCCAGCTCGGCTACCGCTTCAACAAGCAGTTCACCAACGAGAACGCGGCCTGCATGGTCATCAGCGAGGACATCTACGCGATGCTGCTGGCGAAGCCCTTCTTCAAGGGCTTCATCAAGACCGAGATCGCCGACGCCACGAAGGTGACCGAGTCCCTCATCGCCCTCAGCGTGGACAGCCGGGCAGAGGTCGACGCGCTCGCCGACAAGGCCGCGAAGGCCGGCGCCACCACGCCCGCGGACCCCATGGACCACGGCTTCATGTACCAGCGCAGCTTCAAGGACCTGGACGGGCACCACTGGGAGATCTTCTGGATGGACCCCAGCCACGTGCACGCGCAGCAGTAGGCCCTTCGAGGACTCCGACAATGACCTCCTCGACCTCCTCCGCTCCCCCGCGCACCGGCCGCAGCATCGGCGCCGTCTTCGCCGGCCTGCTCTTCACCTTCGCCGTCACCACCGCCGTGGACGGGGCGATGCACGCGCTCGGCATCTACCCGCCCTTCGACGTGCGGATGTCGGACCCGCTCTTCGTCCTCGCGTTCGCCTACCGCCTGCCGCTCAACGCGGCCGGTGCCTACGTCGCAGCGCGCATCGCACCGCGCCGCCCGCTGAAGCACGCGCTGGTGCTCGGAGGCGTGGGCATGGTGCTCGCCACCGCCGGCGCCATCGCCATGTGGGACAAGGGGCCCGCCTGGTACTCGCTCGCGAACATCCTCTGCGCGCTGCCGTGCGCGTGGGCGGGCGGGCGGCTGCGCGAGGCACAGCTCGGGACGGCAGCGGTCGTCGCAGGGCCCGCGGTGTAGAGACCGTCAACCTGGCGCGCGAAGTTGGCGCTCCTGGAGGATGGCGCGGGCGACGGCCTCGCCCGTCTCGGCCGCGCCCTCCATGAAGCCCTGGGCGATGCGGCTGCAGTGCTCGCCCGCGAAGTGCAGGCCTCCCACGCGCTCGCCCTCCGCGCCGCCGAAGCCCGTCCAGTCGCCGGGCCCGTAGCAGGAGTAGGAGCCGCGCGTGAAGGGATGGCTCGGCCAGTGGAAGCGCGCCTCCGTCGTGCGCAGCGCGGCGGTGCCGGGGAAGACCCGCTCCAGCTCCGCCGTGAAGCGCTGCGCCTGCGCCGCGGCCGTGCCCTCCCCCAGCGCGAGCCCCGCGGCCGCGCCGGTGAAGTTGGTGAGGATGCCCGCGGCCCCGGGCTGCAGCCGGCTCGTCTCCCAGGTGACCTGGTATTCAAGGTCGGTGAGCGTGCTGCCGTTGCTGCCGTGCTGCGCGCGCCAGGGCCTGGCGGAGAAGCCCACCATCAGCTTCGCGTTGGTGCCGTAGCGCAGGTGCGCAATCGCCTGCCGCTTCACCGCCGGCAGCTCCACCTCCAGCGCCACGTCGCGCAGCAGGCTGAAGGGCAGCGCCAGCACCAGCGTGCGCGCGGAGAGCGTGTGGCTGCGGCCGCCGCGCCGGAAGCTGCACGTGTAGCCGCCGGCGCTCCCCTCGCGCACCGCCTCCAGCCGCGTCTCCAGCACGAGCGCATCCTGCACCCGCTCGGCGAGCGCGCGCGGCAGCGCATCATTGCCGCCGCGGAGGTGGAAGCGCTCGTCGCTGTCCCCGTAGAGGTGGAAGGGCGGCGACTCCGGGCTGAGCATCACCAGCAGGTTCAGCGCGCTCTGCTCGGAGGTGGCCCGGCCGTACTCGGTGGCGTAGGCCACGTCCAGGAGCTGCCGCACCCAGCCCTCCGCCTCGCACGCCTCGAGCCACTGCGCGAGCGGCAGGCGGTCCAGCCGCGTGGCACGCCCCGGGCTACGGTAGTCGAAGCCCTCCGTGCCCAGCTCCTCGCGCGCGCGCAGCACCTCGCGCGCTACCGGGCGGAAGGCCTCCACCAGCTCGGCCTCGCTGCGCAGGCGGCCTCCGAAGTACCAGCGGTCCTTCGCGAGCCGCGGGTCGTCCTCCTGGTAGTCCTCGAGCGTGAGGCCCACCTCGCGCGCGAGCCGCTGCACGGTCGTGTGGTCGGTGTCGATGAGCTCGCCGCCCAGCTCCGCCACCTGCCCGGGCGCGAAGTGCCCGCGCAGGCTGTGCATGCGCCCGCCCACCCGCGCCTGTGCATCCACCACCCGCACGGGGACGCCCGCCTGCCGCAGCCGCCACGCCGCCGTGAGGCCGGCGAGCCCCGCGCCCACGATGAGCACGGGGTCGTCGGACGCGGGGTGCTGCGAGGCGCGCGTGCAGGCCGGGAGCGCGGAGAGGGCCGCGAGAGCCCCCGCGCCCTGCAGCACGCGGCGGCGCGAGAGGGGGCGCTCGAGCAGCGCGTCCACGGGCAGGCCCGTGCGCTCGGCGGCGTGGGCCTGGCGCAGCGCGCGGGTGAGGTGACGGAACAGCGGCGTGTGCGCCATGCGCGGGTGCTCGCTCTCTGCGGGTGACGCGGCGGGAGCCCTCTTCTCTCTCCCAGAGGAAGAGGGGACCCTCACGTGCGTCTCAACCCTTGAGGTTCAGCTTCGCACGGGCCGCGGCCTGGTCGCGCGCGCAGGCGGCGCGCACGTGACAGTCCGCGAGGTGATCGTTCACCACCCCTACCGCCTGGAACAGCGCGTACGCGGTGGTGGGCCCCACGAAGCAGAAGCCCTCGCGCTTGAGCGTCTGGGCGAGCGCGCGCGACTCCGGCGTCGAGGCGGGCACGTCCGCGGGGCTGCGCGGCGCGGGGCGCCGGGCCGGTGCGAAGGACCAGATGAGCTGCGCGAGCGAGCCGCCCCCGCGCTGCAGCGCGAGCGTGGCGCGCGCGTTCGTCACGGCGGCCTCGATCTTCTGGCGGTTGCGCACGATGCCCGCATCGCCCAGCAGCCGCTCCACGTCGCGCGGGCCGAAGCGCGCCACGCGCTCGGGCTCGAAGCCGTGGAAGGCCTTCCGGAAGGCCTCGCGCTTGCGCAGGATGGTGAGCCAGCTCAGGCCCGACTGGAACGCCTCGAGGCTCAGCCGCTCGAGCAGCTCGGTGTCCTCGAGCCGCGGCCGCCCCCATTCCTCGTCGTGGTACTGGCGGTAGTCGGGCGCGCTGCCCGCCCAGGGGCAGCGGCGCGGCTCGGCGGCCTCGCTCGCCTCGGGGGGAGTGCCTGCGGTGTGCGGCATCGTGCGGGTCCTCTGCTCTCCGTCCGGGCGGGCAGTCGCTGGCAGTGCGTCCCGCCCGGAGGCCGCGCACTGCGGTGTTGTCTCGATTACACCCCGGAAGCAGTGTTCCCCGTGGGGGTTTTTTGCCCACAAACGAGTGCCCGGGCGCGGCTGGTACTTTGGTGCACATGGAACCTTCCTCCGAGCCGTCGGCGGCCAGCGTGCTGGTCATCGAGGACGACCCGGGCTTCCGCTACGCGCTGTGCGAGGCCCTGAAGCGCGCGGGCCTCCAGGTGATGGCCGCGAGCCACGGCCCCGAGGCACTGCAGCTGCTCGAGGCCCACGACGTGGACGTGGTGGTGACGGACGTGCGGCTCTCGCAGGGGATGAGCGGGGTGGACGTGCTGCGCCGGGTGAAGGCGAGCGCGCCGGACGTGGAGGTGGTGATCATGTCCGGCTACGGCGACTTCGAGCTCGCGGTGGAGGTGCTGCGCGCGGGCGCGTTCGACTTCGTGCGCAAGCCCTTCGAGCCGCTGCAGATGCAGCTGAGCATCCAGCGCGCGATGGAGCACCGGCGCTTTCGCGCCACCACGGCGCTGTACGCGAGCAGCCAGGCCATCCTGCAGGCGCAGGAGCCCGCGGAGCTGCCGCGGCGCATCGTGGAGTTCGCGCGCACGGCGCTCGCGGCGGACGAGGTGTCCCTGCTGCTGCCGGACACGGAGGGGCGGCTGCAGGTGGCGTACGGGCCCAACCTGCCGGTGGCCATCGGCGCGGCGGTCGCCGCGGAGCTGGCGCAGCGGGTGGCGGCCGAGCGCCGGCCGCGCATCATCCAGGGGCGGCTCCCGGAGCACCCGGAGCTCGCCGGCCTCACGGAGCCCGGGCGGGTGAAGTCGAGCATCGTGTTCCCGCTCTTCGCCGGAGAGCGGCTGGTGGGCGTGCTCAACCTGGGCCGCCGCAGCGGACGCTCCTTCTGCGCGCTGGACCTGGAGCGCGCGAGCGTCCTGGGCTCGCAGGTGCTGCTCGCGCTGGAGAACGCGCGCCTGCTGCGCGACACCGTGGCCTCCGAGCGGCTCGCCGGCATGGGCGTGCTGGTGGCCGGCGTGGCGCACGAGATCAACAACCCGGTGGCCTACGTGCTGAGCAACCTCGGCTACGCGCACGAGGAGCTGACGGCACGCGCGGACCCCACGCTCGCGGACGTGAGCGACTCGCTGCAGGACGCGCGCGACGGCGCGCTGCGCATCCGCGACCTGGTGCGCGACCTGATGGGCCTGGCGCGCGCGGACACGGACGCGCTCGCGCTGGTGGACCTGGAGGAGGCGGTGCGCTCGGCGCTGCGCGTGAGCGCGAGCGCGCTGCGCGTGTGCACCGAGGTGCGCACCCAGGTGCAGCCGCGGCTCTACGTGACCGGCAGCGTGGGGCGGCTGAGCCAGGTGTTCATCAACCTGCTGGTGAACGCCGCGCAGGCGATGGAGCCCCTGCCCCCGCCGCGCCGCACCCTCACCGTGCGCGGCGGCGCGCAGGGCGACGAGGCGGTGGTGGAGATCTCGGACACCGGCCCCGGCATCCCGCACGAGCACCTGGAGCGCATCTTCGAGCCCTTCTTCACCACCAAGGCGCCAGGGCGCGGCACGGGGCTGGGGCTCTCCATCGCGCGAGACCTGGTGCGCAGGCAGGGCGGCTCGCTCAGCGTGGCGAGCGAGCCGGACGCCGGCGCGCGCTTCATCGTGCGCCTGCCGCTCGCGGACGTGAGCCGCGCCTGAGCGGGCGGGTAGGCTCGGGCCGTGCCGGGGCGGTGGCAATCGCCGCTGCCCCCGCGCGTACTCCGGGAGCGCCCTGCTCCTCTCCCGGGCGCCGGAGCGAACGATGATGGGCTTCCTGCTGTGGCTGGTCCTGCTGGTGGTGTGCTGGCCCCTCGCGCTGATGGCGCTGGTGCTCTACCCCCTCGTCTGGCTGCTCGCCCTGCCCTTCCGGCTCCTGGGCCTCAGCGTGGACGCGGTGTTCGGCCTGCTGCGCGCGGTGCTGATGCTGCCCGCGCGGCTGCTGGGCGGCGGGCGGCGGCGCGTGGCGTGAGCCTGGAACGCCTGGCTGCAACGATGGAACGTCGTTATAACGACGTCATGACGAGCCAGGAGGCGTTGCGATGCTGAAAAAGAAGCTCACGCCCATCGGGAACAGCCTCGGCCTGGTGCTCGACAAGCCCTTGCTGGAGCTGCTCGGCATCGACCGGGAAACGGAGCTGGAGCTGCTCACCGATGGTGAGTGCCTCGTCATCCAGCCTGTGCGCTCGGGAGGACGCAGGAAGCAGGTTTCGCGTGCCATCGACTCCGTCCTGACCCGCCACGCGAGCACGATGCGAAAACTCGCCAGGTGACGTGGATGCGTCGCGGTGCCGCCCGGAGTGCTACTTCGCTCTTCTCCTCCAGGAAGGGAGCATGCATGAGCCGCAGCGCAGGCTGGTGGTCGGTTGCACCCTCACCGAGGTCGGACGTGCCGAGGACTGCGCCGTACTCCGGTCCTCGGGTGACCCGGCACGTGATGCGCAGGTGGCGGATCGGCTCACCCGCGACGCGCACGAGCCTGTCGTCGTCGACGGGAAGCCTGTACGGGTCGCCTACACTTTCAACATCGTCCTCGAGGACCCGCCCGATGCAGGGGTATTGGCGCCGATTCCGGCCGATGGTGGCGCACCCTGAGGGCTCGCTTCGGGCACGTCGGCGGAGGCGTTCCAGACCGTGTGGCGAAAGGCTCGAGCGACCGCGTGTCTCTGCGGCCTCAGGAGCTGTGTCCCCACCGCCGCGCACCCACGGCGGCTCTCTGCGGCCGCCAGGCGCACGCGCCCGGCACGGCTGCTGCACACTGCGCGCACACCATGACGCCCTGCCCCCTGCCCTCCGTCCGCCTCCTCTTCCCGCTGCTGCTCGCCGCGGGGCTCGCGCACGCCGCGCCGCCCGCGCCCTCGACCGCTTCCGACATCCCGGGTAACCCACGCGTCGAGGTGGACGCAGGAGGCGCGGCCCTCTTCCGCGACGCCGGCGTGCAGGGCGCCTTCGTACTGCTGGACGTGCAGCGCAACGTGCTCACGGTGGTGAACCCCGGGGAGGCGGCACGCGCGCACCTGCCCTGCAGCACCTTCAAGATTCCCAACACGCTCGTCGGGCTGGAGACGGGCGTCATCCCGGGCCTGGACTTCGCGCTGAAGTGGGACGGCACGAAGCGCTCCGTCCCGCAGTGGAACCGCGACCACACGCTGCCCACGGCGATGCGCGACTCGGTGGTGTGGTTCTACCAGGAGGTGGCGCGGCGGGTGGGGCTCGAGCGCATGCGCGAGAAGGTGCAGGCGCTGGGCTACGGCAACGCGCAGGTGGGCGAGCATGTGGACACCTTCTGGCTCGAGGGGCCCCTGCTCATCACCCCGCGCGAGCAGGTGGCCTTCCTGCGCCGCCTGCAGGCAGGCACGCTGCCGGTGAAGCCCGCGAACGCGGCGCTGGTGCGCCAGCTCATCGTGCTCGAGCAGCGCCCCGGCTTCTCGCTGCGGGGCAAGACGGGCCTGGGCCGAGAGCAAGGCCGCGCCGTGGGCTGGCTCGTCGGCGAGGTGGAGCAGGACGGGGCGCAGTACGTGTTCGCCACCCTCACGCTGGACGCGAAGGGGAACACGGATCGGCTCGCGCCCCTGCGCCGTCCGCTCACGGAGAAGCTGCTCGCCCGCTACGGCGCGCTGAAGCGCTAGGCTCGCTCCCTCACGCGCGCAGGCGTGCAGGAGGCACGGATGGGCAAGGGACGGCTCGAGGCGTTCAGCGACGGGGTGCTCGCCATCATCATCACCATCATGGTGCTGGAGCTGAAGGTGCCGCACGGGGACCATCTCGAGGACCTGCGACCGCTCTTCCCGGTGCTGCTCAGCTACGTGCTCAGCTTCATCTATGTGGGCATCTACTGGAGCAACCACCACCACATGCTGCACGTCACGCAGCGGGTGAGCGGCGGGGTGCTCTGGGCGAACCTGCACCTGCTCTTCTGGCTCTCGCTCGTCCCGGCGACCACGGCGTGGATGGGCGAGACCCACTTCGCGCTCTGGCCGGTGGTGGTGTACGGCGTGATGCTGCTCGCGTGCTCGCTCGCCTGGCCCATCCTGCAGCACCAGATCGTGGTGGTGAACGGCCGGGACTCCATCCTGAGCACCGCGCTGGGCCGCGACCTCAAGGGCAAGGTGTCCATCGCCGGCTACGTGCTGGGCATCGCGCTCGCCTTCGTGCGCCCCTGGCTCGCGGGGTCGATGTACCTCGCGGTGGCGCTGCTGTGGCTGGTGCCGGACCGGCGCATCGAGGCGCGGATACGCTGAGCGCTTCCGCCAGTACAGGGAGGCGCGAGCCGGGGCCGGGCCGGTGAAAGCGGCGGCCGCACCTGCCATGCTCCTTCGGTGCGCGGCGACCGTGTCATGAGCTTCTTGCAGGGCCGACGAGTGCTCTGGTGGGCACTCGGGATGGTGCTCCTCTTCGCCGTGAGCTCGGAGTTCAGCGCCACCGGCGTAGACGAGTATCTCAGCTACGGAGATGGAACCTCACTGCCGTGGGGATACATCCTTCAGCCCACGACGACGGAAGGGCGCATCGCCGCCGGGCACCTCATCTTCGCAACGTCGATTCTCCGCGAGCTCGCCGGCACAGCCGTGCTCGCCCTGCTCGTGGGCTTGCTGTGGGCGCGCACCCTGCGGCGCGCACCGCTGCTCGTCGGAGCGCTCTCCCTCGTGCCGGTCGTAGCGCTCGTGCTCTGTGTCACGGCGGTCTGCATCGCCATCGCCAGTCCGGAGTTCGACGGCAAGCCCCCTCTGGCAGTGGAGCTCGGATGGGAGGCGGAGTTCTGGAGCAAGTACCTGACGAAGGATTCCCTGTGGCTCGTGCTTCTGGGCTTCGTCGCGCTCTGCGTTCAGGCGCTCCTGCGCGCGCGCCAGGCACGTCCGGCTCCCGGGGAGCGCGGGCGCACGCATCCCAGGTAGCCTCGCGCCCGCATGCGGACGAGGTAACCATTGCGTCCCGCTCGTAGCGGCATGCGCGAACCGTGAAGAAGTCGTGCGGCGTGGCTGAAGGCCGCGCCCGAGGGGCGGACCTAGCCTCCAACGCATGCGCAACACCCTCCGCTGCCTGCTGGTCCTGTCACTCGCGCTGCCCGTTCGGCGCGCCATGGCGGATGAGGTGAGCCCGCCCACTTCGCTCGCTGCACAGGTCAGCTCGACGCAGGCGGTCTTCGTGGCACAACTGGAGGGACGCAGCACCGAGCTGCTCTGCGTCGACTGGGAAGGCGTGTCGCACTACCTCTGGGTCGAGCACTGGCGCGTGCTGCGCCCCCTCAAGGGCTCCGCTCCCGAGCGCTTCCGGCGCTACGCGGATGACTCCGCGCACGAGGAGCACGCCTTCACGCCGGAGCCGGAGCCCGTCATCCGCATCTTCATCGTCTCCACGTCGGCGAAGGCTCCGGCCGGCGAGGAGCCCAGGCTCGATGCCGAGACGCTCGAGCTCGAGAACCTGCAGGACACCTCCGTCGTCGCCGACCGCATTGCCGAGCTGCAGCAACTGCGCGCCCGCGGCGCCTCGAAGGAGGAGGAGCGCGAGTGGCTGGTGCGCTGCGCGATGCGCCGGGCGACGCGCCGCCACGCCCTGCAGGCGCTGCTCATCGGCAGTGCGCCCCGCTCCCTGGACGAATCGCCGGAGCACTCGGAGCTGACCCGCGCCCAGCGCTGGGCCGTCCTGGATGGCTTCCGGCAGGAGCCGACGACGGATGACGCCTACGTGGGCGTGCTGACGCTCGCGCGCGGCGTACCGCACCCGGCCTTCGACCGTGTCGCCGTGGGGGTGATGGAGACGCTCCTCGCAGACACGGAGGGCGCGGTGGCCTCCGACGTCTCGCAGGCCCTGTACCTGCTCATGGAGCGCCTGGGAGTGCCGGACGCGGAGGCGCGCTGGGCGGCGCTGCAGGGCCCCGAGGAGGCGCCGCAGACCTACGCGGACGTGGAGCGCCTCCAGGCCGAGTCACGGCGGCGCCTGCAGGCCGCGTGGGACGCGCTGCGGGCGGAGGGCTGGCTCGTCCCCGCGCCGCGCGTTCCCCCCGCCGCGAGCACAGGAGACCTGCTGTCACGTTTCCTGAATTGAGCCCTCACCCCGATCCTCTTCCAGTGGGAGAGGGAGGATGCCTCAGTCCAGGTAGCCGCGCGCCTGCAGGCGGAAGAGGTGCGCGTAGCGCCCGTCCTGGCGCATCAGCTCCTCGTGGCTGCCGAGCTCCAGCAGGCGCCCGTCGTGCAGCACCGCGATGCGGTCCGCCATGCGCACGGTGCTGAAGCGGTGGCTGATGACGATGGCGATGCGGTCGGCCGCGAGGCGCTGGAAGCGCTCGAAGAGGGCGTGCTCGGCCTCCGCGTCGATGCTCGCGGTGGGCTCGTCCAGGATGAGCACCTCCGCATCCCGCATGAAGGCGCGCGCGACGCCGAGCTTCTGCCACTGCCCCGCGCTGAGCTCCTGGCCCTTCTCGAACCAGCCGCCGAGCATGGTGTCGTAACCCTGCGGCAGCGCCTCCACCACCGCGCTCGCCCCGCCCTCCTCCGCGGCCTGGCGCACGCGCTGCCGGTCCTCCAGCGCCGGCACGTGGCCGAGCCCGATGTTCTCCGCCGCGCTGAACTGGTAGCGCACGAAGTCCTGGAACACGGCGCCGAAGCGGCTGCGCAGCTCCTCGGGGTCCATGTCCTTCAGGTTCACGCCGCCGTAGAGGATCTCCCCCTCCGTCGGCTCGTAGAGGCGCAGCAGCAGCTTCACCAGCGTGCTCTTGCCCGCGCCGTTCTCCCCCACCAGCCCCAGCTTCTCGCCGGGCCGCAGGGTGAGGGACACGTCCTTCAGCGCCCACGCGTCGCGCCCCGGGTAGCGGAAGGACACGTGGCGCAGCTCGAGCGCGTTGCCCCGCCCGCGCGGCGCCGTGCGCGCCGGCAGCACCCGCGGCGCCTCCGCGCCCGTGGGCACGTCCAGGTAGGCGAAGAGGTTGGTCATGAAGAGGGCGCTCTCGTACATGGTGCCCACGCTGCCGAGGATGCCCTGGAAGGCCGCCTGCCCCTGCCGGAACACGGAGAGGTAGAGCACCATGTCGCCCACGCTGATGCGCCCGCTCGCGGCCCTTCCGGCCACCATCCAGTAGCAGCCGTAGAAGGCCGCGAGGCTGAGCATCCCCAGCACGAGCCCCCACACCATGCGCCGCAGCGCGAGCCGGCGGTCCTCGGCGTAGAACTTCTGGAACAGCTCCTTGTAGCGGCCGAGGATGAGCGGCCCGAGGCCGAAGAGCTTCACCTCCTTCACGTGGCTGTCGCGCGTGAGGATCCACTCCAGGTAGTTGAGCTTGCGCCCCTCCGGCGCGCGCCAGGTGTTGAGCCGGAAGCCGGCGGCCGCGAGCCGCGCCTCGGCGATGAAGGCCGGGATGGAGGCGAGCACCAGCACCCCCACGCTCCACGGGCTGAGGGACACCAGCAGCGCCGCGTAGGTGGAGAGGGTGATGAGGTTGCGCAGGATGCTGAACGCGTCCAGCACCAGCGAGAGCGGCCGGCTGCTCGCCTCGCGCCGCGCGTTCTGCATCTTGTCGTAGAGGTCCGAGTCCTCGAAGTGGCGCAGCTCCAGCGCCATCGCCTTCTCGAGGATGCGCAGGTTGATGAGGTTGCCCAGGTTCGCGCGCAGCAGCTCGCGCGTGAGCGAGAGCCCCCGCTCCACCGCGGCCGACACCGCCATCAGCGCGAACTCCAGCCCCACCAGGCGCGCCACGCCCGCCTGCAGCGCCGGGTCCCCCGTGCGCGCCGCCTGCACCACCCCGTCCACGATGAGCTTGCCCACGTATGCGATGGCCGCCGGCAGCACCGCCGCCACCAGCGTGAGCAGCCCGAGCACCACCGCGCCGCGCGGCGAGGCGGCCCAGAAGAGGCGGAAGGTGCCGGGCAGCTGGCGCACCAGGCTGCCCGCGCTCGCGAGGCGCTGGCGCAGGGTGAGGGGCGGCGTCTTGGGGAGGGGCGGTGGGGACACGGAGAGAGACGTCTAACGCGGGCAGGCCCAGCCCGCAGGGCGCTCGCCCCCAGGCCTGCTGTAGATTTTCCGGTTCCGCTCCAACGGGCCTCCGGCCGCGCTCCCTCGACACCGCCCGTGCGGGCAGCCGGAGTCCCTGCCGTCTCGCGCCCTTGGCGCGTGCGCTGGCGGACACCGCAGAGTGCTCCGGGCGGAGCGCATCCCCGGCAAGGCGCTTGCAGTGGAGCGCCCTCAGAGGCGAGGCCGCGCGGCGGCCGCGCGGACACGGGCGGGAGGACGGGCGATGCGGGGAGTGATCACGGGGCGCGAGGTGCTCGGCCACCTGGGGCTCATCTACCGGGAGTTCGGTGCGAGCTGCCTCGTGCGTTGCCTCTGGGTGCTGGCGAGCGGCAAGAGCACCACCTTCCTCGAGGTGGCCTGCTGCGAGCGCAACCCGCGCTAGCGACCCGGAGCGCTTCGAAGACGGCAAGGCCGCCGCGGGCACGGGGTGCCCGGGCGGCCTTCGGTGTTTCCGGGGCCGGTGCTAGCGGCGGTCGGGGTTCTTGTCGCCGTCGAGCGCGTCCTTCACGGCGTGCTTCGCATCCTCGAAGGCGCCCTTGATGTTGCCCTTGGCCGTGTCCGTCTTGCCCTCGGCCTCGAGCGAGCGGTCGCCCGTCGCGGTGCCCACCGTCTCCTTCACCTTGCCCTTGGCCTTGTCGGTCCACTCACCCATTTGAGCCTCCTTGGTACGGGTTGGTGCGGCTTGTTGGAGGTCAATCTGGTCACCGCAGCGGGGGACTTCACGTGTCGAGCGCTTGCTCGCACGGCTGCACGGCGAGGGCCTGCTCGGCGAGGCTCCCTGCCGGCAGCAACGTGCCGTCGCCCTCCAGCAGCGGCCGCTGCAGCGCGCGTGCGAGCGCGGCCACCAGCACCCCGAGCCGGCGCAGGCGGGCGCGCGGCAGGTCGTCCGAGCCCGCCTCCACACAGCCGGGCTCGAAGCTCTGCGGGTCGAGGTACGCCAGCTGCGCGCTCGCACAGCCGTGCACGTCCGCGAGCGCCGCGGCGCTCGCGCGCAGCCGCGCGGTGAGCGCCTCCACGTACGCGTGCACGCGGGCGAGCTCGGCGCGCGCGCCCTCGAGCTGCACCGCGTGTGTGCCCGCCTCCTGGGCAGGCGGCGCCACGTCGCCGCAGGCCACCGCCTCGAACACGCTCACGCCCGCGACCCTCACGGGGGCCTCCACGTGCACCCAGCCCCGCTCGAGCCAGGTGAGCAGCGGCGTGAGCGCGGGCGGCAGCGCACCGCCCGCGCCGCGGAGCGCCGCGCCCACCTGCAGGTCGCGGCGGTCGGGGGGCGGCTCGTGCGAGAGCTGCTCGAGCATCGCGTGCACGTCGCGCGGGAGCCGCTCGGCAGGCGCGAGACACTCCCAGCGCTCGAGACGCTCCATCAGCTCGAGGAAGGGGCGCGCCGTCTCGTCCACCGCGCGCCGCTGCAGCTCGGCGAGCGCGAGCGCCTCGGTGCGCAGCTGGCCGCGCGCCTCGCGCAGCCGCCGCACGGCCTCGCGGTGCTCGAGCCAGGCCCTCCGCCAGCGCAGGTCCGAGGGCGCGAAGGCGAGGTCTCCGTCCAGGGCGTGCTTCACGCCCAGGCCCAGCGCCGTGAGCGCCAGTGCAGGAAGGAAGAAGGGCATGGGGCACCTCGCAGTCCGGAAGGGACGTGCCAGTGTGACAGGCCGCGGCGCCGCGCGCGAGGTGGGTGCCGGGACGCACAGGGCCCGAGCCTGCTCGCCTGCTCTGAAGCGCGGGGAGCCCTAGGTGCGCGACGGAGCCAGCGCCGCGCGCAGTCCCTGCACCTCCGTGAGCAGCTCGCGGGCCGCCGCGAGCGCAGGCTCCTGGGACGCGGCCAGGTGCAGGGCCACCGGCGCCGGGTCCCCGTGGTCTCCGAGCCCCGCGTCGCGGTAGCGCCGCACGCGCTCGCGCACGAGGTCGCGCAGCTGGGCGGCGTTGTCCACGCCGCGAAAGCGCGCCTCGTGCGGGCTCTCGCCGAGCCCCGCCTCGCCCTTGTTCGCAGACTGCCCCGCGCCGCCGCCGCCCGCCGACTGCAGGTGCACGTCCGCGATGCCCAGCAGCCGCTGCAGCGGCCCCTGCTGCACGGAGAGCTGCTGCACGTTGGCGAAGGTCATCGTCTTCTCGCGCAGGGACAGGATGCCCTCGCGCACGCGCAGGCTGCGGTCGGTGACCATGTACCAGCGCAAGCGGTAGTCCAGTTGCATCACCGCGTAGCTGAAGGGCAGCTGCACCACGTAGAAGGCCCAGACGAGCCCCTCCACGCTCCAGGTGACGACCTCCGCGGCGCGCTGCATCGAGCCCGGCACGACCTGTCTCCTCAGCCCGGGCGCGAGCATCTCGAGGAAGAAGAGACCGAAGAGCAGCGCCACGAGCGCGCCCAGCTGCTTGAGCACCCAGCCCGCCTGGCGGTAGCGCAGGTAGCGCGGAGAGGCGCGAAAGACGCGCAGGCTGCCTGCCTCACCCGCGGGAGGCGAGGGCTCCGGCGGCACACGCAGCACGCGCAGCACGAGGGACTCAAGCATCGCCGCGCCTCCGGACCTCTGCGAGCTCGGCGCGCAAGCTGCGCACCTCGGCGGCCACCTCGCGCAGCACCTGCGCGAGCGGTGCCTCCTGCACCGCGGCGGGCAGCGCGGGTGCACCGGGAGGAGCGTGCGGCCCGTGCTCCTCGCGCGCCCCGCGCATGCGGGCGTAGAGGAAGTCGCGCATCGGCTCGAAGAAGGTGAGCCCCTCGATGTTCATCTCCGCCTGCGCGCTGCTGGAGGCCGTCTGCAGCTGCACCTTGGCGAGCCCCAGGTAGCGCTCGACCACGTTGCTGGTGAGGTGGATGTCCTGCAGGCGCGCGTAGGTGAGCGACACCTCGCGCCGGAAGAGGATGCCCCAGCGCATGGTGAGGCCCTCCGCGTCCACGTCGTAGCGCAGCGTGTGGTAGCGGAAGTAGAGCACCAGCATCGCCACCGGGAAGGCGGGGCCGGCGAGCAGCGCGGTGAAGAAGTAGTACTTGAGCAGCTTCGGGTCCGGCCGCAGCGTGACGGGGAGCTGGCGCAGCGGCGCCGGGGTGAGCGGAGCGTCCATGGGCGGGAGGGCCCTCCTTCCCTGCCCTATACCACCGGGTGTGCGCGCGATTGCGTGGGGCGCGCGAAGGGCGAGGGCAGCCGGCGCGTGAGCACCAGCGCGCACACGCCCGCGGCCATCAGCAGCCAGCCGGGCCAGCCGAGCACGCCCACCTCGGCGGTGTCCCACGCCGCGCCCGCGCGCGGCAGCAGCATCACCGCCGGCGCGAGCGCGTTGAGCGAGCCGTGGGCGATGACGCACGGCCACACACTGCCGCTCGCCAGCCGCAGCCAGCCAAAGAGCACGCCCAGCAGCACGCAGCTCACCACCATGAAGCCCACGCCCGCGACCGGGTGCTGCGGGTAGTTGTAGCCCTGCAGCACCACCGGCGCGTGCCACAGCCCCCAGAGCGCGCCGTGCGCGAGCAGCGCGCGCCACGTCCCCCACGGCAGCAGGCGGGGCAGCAGGTAGCCGCGCCAGCCCCACTCCTCACCGAGGGCCACGACCGCGTTGAGCACCGGCCCCGCCACCACGCCCACCGCCACCTGCAGCGCCACCAGCGTCGCGGGCGACATCCGGGCGAGCGCCACCTTCCCGCCGGGCGCCGCCTCCAGCATCGCGCGGAAGGCGCTCACGCCCGGCCAGTCGAGCGGGAAGCGCCCCAGCACCACCGCGAGCGCGATGGAGGCGAACACCAGCACCGGCGTCACGAGCCACGCGAGCGCGGCGTAGCGCGCGCCGCGAGCGCCTCCGAAGCCGAGTCCGCTCGCGCGCGCGAGCGCCCGGAAGGGGCGCAGGTGCCCGAGCACCGCGAGCGCGCCCAGCGCAGGGGTGAACATGGTCGCGCCCAGCGCGAGGCGCCCCGCCGTGGTGTCCAGGCGCACGCCCCGCACCCACAGCAGCGCGGCCGCGGCCCAGGCGAGCCCGAAGCTCACCGCGAGGAAGGTACCCAGGCCGCGCCCGGGGCGCTCGAGCTCGGCGAGGGGGGGAGTCGCAGGGGGAGTCGTCGTCACGTCAGGACCTCCAGAGTTCGAAGGATGCTCAGGGCCGCGCATCCGCGGTCGCCCGGAGCGACACCGCCACGGGCACGAGGAGCGCGAGCGCGAGCGCGGCGGCGGCCCCCGCGCTCCACAGCGGCCCGAGCACCACCGCGCCCAGGCCTCCGAGCGTGAACGACCACGATGCGCAGCGGTGGGTGCGCGCCCACGCCGCATCGGAGGCGAGCGTCCAGGGCAGCCGCAGCCCCACCCACGCGTTGCGCCGGGTGCGCGGCAGCAGCTGGCCGAACGCCACCAGCAGCAGTCCGACGAGCGTCGACGTCCAGCCGGGCGGCACGCGCCCGTCGCCGAGCGCCGCGCGCAGGGTGAGCACCTGCACGGCGGCGAGCGCCACCATGACCGTGAAGCCGAGCGCCGGGCCCACGTTTGCGCGCCCCAAACCCAGCCGCCCGCGCGCCGCGAAGCGCACCAGCACCCAGCAGAGGAGCGCCACCGCAGGCACGACGAGCAGCTCGGCGCGCGCGCCCAGCCGGTCCGGCGTCCCGTCGAGCCGGAAGTGCACCGGCACCCGCTCGGGCAGCCGGCCCCACAGCGCGAGCAGCAGCGCGAAGGACGCCGTCCACACGCCCAGCGCCGCGCGGTCCCACCCGCCCCCGCCGCGCGCGCTCACGACCCACCTCGCCGCGCCGCCGTGCTCCGCCGCCCCGTCCCGCGCGCCACCTCGCGCACGCCCTGCGCCCACTCGAGCAGCTCGCTCGCCACGTCCTCCAGCGCGCCCGTCTGCAGCGTGTACACCACGCGCGTTCCCTGCTTCTCGGCCCGCACCAGCCCCGCGAGCCGCAGCACCCGGAGGTGGTGGCTGAGCGTGGGCTTGCTCAGGTGGAATGCCTCGCCCACCTCGCCCGCGGCGAGCGCGCCGCGGCGCAGCCGGCGCAGGATGGCGCGGCGGGTGGGGTCGGCGAGCGCTTCGAAAGGTCCCTTGCTCATGTTCGACGCTTGTCTAATTCGATATCCGTCGAACTTCAAGTGAGGCTCGCAAGCCCCCGGGCGCGTGATAGGCGTTTCCGCATGCCCGACGAAACCCCTCCCTGGCCGCAGATCGGGAGCCCGCTGGACGACGTCAACGCCGCCTTCCACGAGGCCTACGACGGTGCGCGCAGCAGCGCGGAGGAGCGCGCCCCGGTGCTCGTGCTGCTCGGGGACGTGCTGGTGGTGGACCGCGCAGGACGGCGCTCGGAGCATCCCTTCACCCCGCCCGTGCACCATGCGCTCAAGTCGGGTGCGCACGCGCCCGTGGCCCTCTTCTCGCTTCTGCACGGCGTGGGGGACGGGCCGCTCGATTCGTCCGTCTGCGAGCGCCTCGCGCGCCTGCGCGGGCAGGTGGATGCGTCTCTCGGCAAGGTGGAGCGGGATGCGCCGGAGGCCTCCGCGGCCGGGCCGCTGCGCGCGCTCCTCGAGGCCACGCGGGCCGAGACCGACCGGGTGCTGGAGGCAGGGCGCACGTCGCGCGAGGCGCTCGCCGCCTACGCGCATGCCACGGGCCCCGCGCTGCTGCGGCTGGTGGACGAGGCCACGCGCGTGCAGCTGGAGGCCCTGCACGCGCAGGTGGAGGAGCTGCTCGCCGGGATGACGCCGAAGGAGCGCGCCGCGCTGCAGGTGGTGGTGGCCGGGGCGCACCAGGCCCGCGAGCGCAGCCTCGGCATGCAGTACTTCCAGAAGCGCCTCGGCGAGCCCGAGGGGCTCGAGGAGCGCGTCACCTTCGCGGAGAACGTGGCGGACGTGGACCAGGCACTCGCGCTGGTGGGCGCGCGGCGCTTCGACCGCGCGCTCGCCAGGGCCTTCTTCGGGGACCCGCGCCGGCTGCAGCGCGACGTGCTCGGGGACGCGACGGCCGCGCACCTCGCGCGCCTGGAGCTACCGCCGCCTCCTCCGGCCGCCCCGGACGCGAAGGCGAAGCCCGGGGCGCGCTAGCTCGGCGGCGCCCGGCTCAGCTCTCGTCGGAGGACGAGCCCGAGGGCGTCACGGCGCGTGCGACGTAGGAGACCGCGGGGGCGGCCGGTCGCTGCCCGCGCGGCGCGCCGCCTCGAGGCCGCTCACCGCGGGCGTCGTGGCGTGCGGGACCCTGGCGCTCGTGGGGCGCGTGGCCGCCTGCGCGAGGGCCCTGCTGCGGGCGCCCCCCACCGCGCGGTGCAGAGTCGGAAGTGCGCGCTCCGCCCTCGGCGCGCGGGTGACGCGGCGCATGCCCGGGCGCGTGCATGCTCGCCGCGTGGGTGGCGGCATGCGGCTCGCTGCGCGGCGGGTGCGCGCCACCGGCCCCGTTCCGCCCGTGGGAGCCCGCGTGCTGCGGGGCGCCGTGCGGCCGGGCGTCTGCGTGCGCAGAGGACTGCGGCGGCCTGCCGCCTGCGTGCGTGGACTGCGCGCGAGCGCCTCCGTGCTGCTGCTGCGGAGGGCGACCGCCCTGCGCCTGTTGCGGATGGGAGGACCGACCCCCGTGCGCAGCCTGCTGTGACGAGGGCGGCCCGCCGTGCGACTGCTGCTGCGGCCCACCGCCACGCGCGGGCTGCGCGCGAGGCCCTGCGTGCTGCTGCGGTTGGCCGCCGTGCGCGGGCTGCGCGCGAGCGCCTCCGTGCCCCTGCTGCGGGCCCCCCGCGGGACGGCCTCCCCCTTGCTGCTGCTGAGGGCCCCTCGGCGGACCGCCCGGCCTGCCACCGCCGAAGCCGCCGCCACTCCTGCCGCCGCCACCACCGGGGCCGCGGCGAGGGCCGCGCCCCTGCGGCTGCTGCTTCATCAGCGCCACCTTGGGGCGCTCGCCGCCGCCCTGGCGAAGAATGGCGAACTCGTCCTCCTCGACGGCCGGCGCAGGCTCCGCCTCGCGCACGGGCGCGGGGTGCTGCACGTCCTGCGGGGGCCGCTGCGTGCGGCCGGGCCCGCGCGTGTGCGCTGCGCGTCCGCCGCCGCCGGGCACGCCGCGGCCGCTGGGCTCGAAGTCCGGGGCGAGCTCGCGGCGCGTGTACGCGCGCCAGATCTCCGCAGCGTCACCCTCGCGCGCGAGGAGGCTGCGGTCGTAGCCCGCGAAGAAGAGGCGCAGGTTGTCCAGGTCGCGGCGGAAGAAGAACTCGGCCTGGCTGTTGGCCGCGGCGGCCACGATCTGCGGGAAGTCGATGACCGTGGGGCCGTTGTCGCTGAGCAGGATGTTGTAGGCGCTCAGGTCGCCGTGGATGATGTCGCAGCACAGCATCTTCACGACCTGGGCGCGCAGGTCCTTGTAGAGCGCGCCGGCGCTCGCCTCGTCCAGCAGCGCATCCACGATGCGGGCGGCGGGCTGGCCCGCGCCGTCGGTGACGAGCTGCATCAGCAGCACGCCCTCGTAGAACATCACCGGCGCGGGCACGCGCACGCCGGCCGCGTGCAGCTTGCTCAGGGCCTCGGACTCGGTGGCCTTCCAGGCATCCTCCGCCGCGGCCTGACCGAACTTGCTGCCCTTGGCGATGGCGCGCGCGGTGCGGCTGTTGCGCACCGTGCGGCCCTCCTTGTAGCCGGCGTTGTTCTTGAAGTTGCGCTGGTTGCGCTCCTTGTAGATCTTCGCCGCCACCAGCTGGCCGCCGTGGCTGACGATGTACACGTCCGCCTCCTTGCCGCTCTTGAGGCGGGCGACGACTTCTTCGATCACGCCATCGGCGAGGAGGAGCTCGAGTGCTTCGTGCATTCGGCGGCGGGGTGTATCACGCTCCGTGCGCGCTGCGCCTGCCCGCCTGCATGCCGGCGGGCGCCTGCGCTCCCTCCAGCGGCGGGACGTACGGCCACTCGGGCAGCGCCCCCTTGCCTGCCTCCCGGGAGAGGTAGTCGGCGGCGATGTTCGCGCTCTCCATGATGGTGAGCAGCCCGCTGCCCGGGTGCGTCCCGCCCCCCACGAAGTAGAGCCCCTCCACCTCGCGGCTCTTCACCTTGGGGCGCAGGGGCCCCAGCTGGGCCCAGGTGTGGCTCAGGTTGAAGACGGCGCCGCGGAACACGTTGAAGTCGTCGCGCCAGGTCTCGGCGGTGAAGTAGCGCTCGGCGCGCACGTGCTCGCGCACCCCCTTCAGGCCGACCTTCTCCAGCATCTTCGGGATGCGCTCGCGCAGGGCGGCCTCGGTGGCCTTCCAGTCCACATCCGCCGCCGTGTTCGGGGTGGGCACCAGCACGTAGAGGGTGCTGTGGCCCGCGGGCGCACCCGAGGGGTCCGAGGCGCCCGGGTTGCACACGTAGAAGGGCGGGTCGTCCAGGTCCACCGTGCGGTCCTCGAGCGCGTCGCGGTCGGTGCGCCGCGCGCCCTCGGACAGGTAGATGAGGTGGTGGGGCAGCTCCGCGTAGGAGCGGGCCAGGCCGTAGTAGGCCATGAAGGTGCTGCACGAGTACTTCGCCTTCTCCAGGGCGCGGTCGGTGAGGCGGCTGCCCTCGCGGGCCTCGGCGGGCACCAGCTTCGTCGCCGCGTAGGCGAGGTCCGCGTTCACCACGACGGCGTCCGCCTCGAGCCGCTCTCCTCCGGCGAGCCTCACCCCGCGCACCCTTCCCGCCTCCACCCACACCTGCTCCACGGGCGTGCCGAGCCGGAACGTCGCCCCCAGGTCCTCGGCGCAGCGCTGCATCCCGCGCGCGAGCTCGCGAAAGCCCCCCTGCACGTGCCACACGCCGAAGGCGAGCTCGATGAAGGGGATGACGCTGAAGACGGAGGAGCAGGTGGTGGGGTGTAGCCCCAGGTACTTCGACGGATAGGCGAGCGCGTAAGTGATGCGGTCGTCGTGGAAGTGGCTGTCGAGCTGCCGGTACAGCGTCTGCCAGGGCTTGAAGCGCAGCGTGGGCGCGAGCCGCACCGGGTTGTAGTAGCCGAGGCTCCCCGCACTCGTGGCGATGAACTTCTCGTACGCGATGGCGTACTTCTCCTGGCCTTCCGCGAACCAGCGGCGCATGGCCTCGGGCTTGTCCGCTCCGAAGCGCGCGAGCTCGCGCGCCAGGGCCTCCGGATCGCGGTGGGTGTCCAGGTGGGTGCCGTCCCAGAAGTGCACCCGGGTGTTGGGGTGCACGGGGGTGAGGGTGACGTAGTCCTCGAGCCGCTTGCCGGCCCGGCTGAAGATCTTCTCCAGCACCCCGGGCAGCTGGAGGATGGAGGGCCCGGTGTCCACCCGGTACTCGCCCTTCTCCCCGAGGCTCAGGCCCTTCATGCGCCCGCCCGGCACCGGGTCCTTCTCCACCACGGTGACCCGCAGGCCGCGCCCCGCCAGGTTGACCGCCGCGGCGAGCCCCCCGGGCCCCGCGCCCACGACGACCACGTGCTCCACTGTGCTCCTCGCTGCCTGCTCGCTCGCGCCCATGTGGCCTGAGGATGCCCAGCCGGGCGCCGGGTTGCAGCCCCGGAGGCACCGGGCCCTGTGAAAAGCACGCGCCTGCGGGCTCCCGCATCCAGTAGGGTGCGCCGCCCCGCGCGGTGCTGCAGCGGGGGCTCTGCCTGTACGCTGCGTCCCGCAGCGGGGGCTCTGGAGGAGCAGTGGCCTCACCCGCCGTCCGCCGTCCCGCCATCCTCGCCCTGCTGCTGTCGCTTCTCGCCGCCGTCCTCCTGCCTGGCTGTGGCGGGGCGAAGGACACCGGGCGCACGGTGCGCATCGGCGTGGATGCGACCTACCCGCCCTTCGAGTCCGTGCAGGACGGGCAGTTCACCGGCTTCGACGTGGAGCTGGGCCGCGCGCTCGCCGAGGAGATGGGCGGGCGGGCGGAGTTCGTGAACACCAGCTTCGACGGCGTCTTCCCCGCGCTGCTGGGCGGCAAGTTCGACCTGGTGATGAGCGCCGTCACCATCACCGACGAGCGCCGCGCGCGCCTCGCCTTCTCCGAGCCCTACTACACCGCGGGCCAGGTGGTGGCGGTGCGCGAGGGCGAGCAGCAGGTCAAGAGCATCGACGACCTGGACGGCAAGACGGCCGGCATCCAGATCAACACCACGGCCTCGCTCGTGCTGCAGAAGCACCCGGCCGTCACCGTGCGGCAGTACCCCACCATCGACCTCGCGCTGCAGGACCTGGCCAACGGCAACCTCGCCGCGGTGGTCGGCGACGCGCCCACGCTGCGCTACTTCATCGCGCACGGCTTCGGGCGGCTCTCCACCGTGGGCGCGCTGCTCACCGAGGAGCACTACGGCATCGCCATGGACCCGCGCCGCACGGACCTCCACAAGGAGGTGAACGCGGCGCTCGCGCGGCTGCGCGCGAACGGCAAGTTCGCGGCGCTCGAGGAGAAGTACTTCGGCAAGGCGGCCGCCGCGGAGGCCGCCCAGGCGCAGGGAGCGGCGCAGCTGCCCTGGGCGCGCATGGCGCGCACGCTCTTGCGCGGGCTCGTGCTCACGGTGGCGCTCACCCTCCTCTCGCTGGTGCTGGGGCTGCCGCTGGGGCTCGCGCTCGCGCTCGCGCGCCTCAGCCGCCGCGGGTGGATCCGCGCGGTCGCGAGCAGCTACGTGGAGCTGTTTCGCGGCACGCCGCTGCTCGTGCAGATCATCTTCGTGTACTACGCGCTGCCGCAGCTGGTGGGGCTGGACCTCGCGCCCTTCGCGGCCGCGGTGCTCGCGCTCACGCTCAACTGCGCGGCGTACGTGGCGGAGATCTTCCGCGCGGGCATCGGCGCGGTGGACGCGGGGCAGCTCGAGGCCGCGCAGGCGCTGGGCCTGAGCCGCTGGCAGGGGATGCGCCACGTGGTGCTGCCGCAGGCCTTCCGCCACGCGCTGCCGCCGCTCACCAACGAGGCCATCGCGCTGCTCAAGGACTCCTCGCTCGTGTCCATCATCGGCATGGCGGAGCTCACGCGCTCGGGCCAGGAGCTCGCGAGCCAGCTCGCCGCGCCGCTCGCGGTGTGGCCCGCTGTCGCGCTCTTCTACCTGCTGGTCACCTTCCCCCTCACCCGGCTCGCCGGCGGGCTCGAGCGCCGCCTGCGCATCCAGCACTGAGGCACGCTCCCATGTCACTCGTCGAAGTGAAGGACCTGCACAAGCGCTTCGGCACCCTCGAGGTGCTGCAGGGGCTCTCCCTCACCGTGAACGCGGGCGAGGTGGTGGTGCTGGTGGGCCCCTCGGGCTGCGGCAAGAGCACGCTCCTGCGCTGCCTCAACGGCCTCGAGCTGCCCACCTCCGGCAGCGTCACGGTGGGCGGGCTGCCGGTGCTGCCGGACCCCAAGGCGCTGCAGGCGCTGCGCCGGCGCGTGGGGATGGTGTTCCAGCGCTTCCACCTCTTCCCGCACCTCACGGCGCTGCAGAACGTGATGCTCGCGCCGGTGCAGGTGCTGGGGCAGAGCCCGAAGGAGGCGGAAGCCGCGGGGCGCGAGCTGCTCGAGCGCGTGCACCTGGGGGCGAAGGCGGACGCGTACCCGCAGCAGCTCAGCGGCGGGCAGCAGCAGCGCGTGGCGATTGCGCGGGCGCTCGCGATGCGCCCCGAGCTGATGCTCTTCGACGAGCCGACGAGCGCGCTGGACCCGGAGCTGGTGGGCGAGGTGCTCGAGGTGATGCGCGAGCTCGCGCGCGACGGGATGACCATGTGCGTGGTGACGCACGAGATGGCCTTCGCCGCGGACGTGGCGCACCGGGTGCTCTTCATGGACGGCGGCCGCGTGCTGGAGGAGGGCCCGCCCTCGCAGGTGCTCAGGGCGCCGCAGCATCCGCGCGCCCGCGAGTTCCTCGCCCGCCTGCTCAACCACTGAGCCCTCGCCTCCCCGCCCGCCCTCACTGTCCACTACTGGTTCGGCAAACCCTGTACGGGATCCCCCCGGTACCAATCCGGTGTCCGGGCAGCGACGCGGGGAACGAGCAGGGGGGCGTGCACCGTTGATCCGGAAAACGCCCTTGGGCGACAACGGCGCGGCTCTCGCCAGCAGCGCGCTCGGGTGTCGGGTCCGGACGGGGCAGCGAGAGACGACCGGCCTCTGGAGTCGGCGGAGGGGAACACCTTGGCGCAACCTCAGTGCACGCTGCTCGTCGTCGACGACGACCTCGACATCCGTGACGCCCTCCAGGACGTGCTGGAGGAGGCGGGCTACTGCGTGCGCCTCGCGGCCGACGGGCAGGAGGCGCTGGAGCAGCTGCGCGAGGGCTGGTGCCCGAACCTCATCCTGCTGGACCTGATGATGCCGCGGATGAACGGCTTCGAGTTCCGGGACGTGCAGCGGCGCGAGCCGCCGCTGAGCAGCATCCCGGTGCTCCTGGCGAGCGCGGACCCGGCGCTGCCGCAGGCGGCGCGCTCGCTCGGGGTGGCGGGCTACCTGCGCAAGCCCCTGGACCTGGACGACCTGCTGGGCACGGTGGACCGGCTGTGCGGCGCGCAGGGGCTGACGCACGCCTCGGCCTGAGCTGCCCGCCTGCCGGTCGCACGCAGCTCGGGCGAGGGCGCGGGCGCTGCTGGCACCCGGCCGCCCCGCGCCTCACTCATGACCCTGCAAGGAGGAATGGGGCCATGAGGAAGCTCGTGATGGCGCTGGTGCTGGGCATGTCCGCCGGTGCGCTGGCGCAGGACGGCGGGACGAAGAAGAGCGACGGGGGCACGGACCTCGGCGCGGCGCTGCACACCGGGACGCACAAGATCCAGGAGCTGGAGCGCAAGGTGCGCGGCACCGACGGGGGCAGCGCCAGCGCCCAGGGGGCGCCGAGCGACAAGGAGCTCTCGCAGGCCTTCGACCTCAAGGGCACGGTGAAGAGCCCGAGCGCGGCCTTCCTCACGGTGCAGCGCGAGGGGCTCCCGGCGGCGAGCCTCAGCGTGCGCGACCGCACCCAGGTCACGCTCGACGGTAAGCCGGTGGACGTGAAGGACCTGCCCGAGGGCGCCGAGGTGCGCGCCAAGTTCCAGCTCGAGGGCGAGGAGCCGGTGGCGCTGCGCATCGAGGCCAAGGCCGTCAAGAAGGCCCCGGAGTCGAGCGCGGGCAAGGCGGACGCGGGCGGCAGCGCGCCCTAGCGGCCTCTCCTGAGCGCCATTGCTTCCCAGGTCCGGCGCGCTTTTGCGCTGCCGTGCCCTCGCGTTGTCCGCAGGTGGGAAACCCTCTTCCACTCCTCCCCCTGCGCTGTCCCCTTCTGACCACTGCGGTGTGGGTACGTCCCTTGCTCACGCCTCAGCGCCCAAGGGAGGACAGCGGTGACGCGACGACTGGTGGGAGCGGTGGCGGCGGCGGTGCTCGTAGGCGCGGCATGGGGCTGTGGCGATGACGGGGTGGACCAGACCCCGACGCCCATCCAGCCCCAGCCTGGCTTCGATGCGGGCGTCGATGCGGGCACGGACGCAGGCGTCGATGCGGGTATCGATGCAGGCACCGACGCCGGCACGGACGGTGGGACGGACGCGGGCACCGACGGCGGCACGGATGCCGGCACGGACGGCGGGACCGGCGGTGGCACCGATGCGGGCACCGACGGTGGCTTCGCCACGGGCGTGGGCGACCCCAGCCTGTGGCCCACCGAAGCGCAGGTGAACTACACGCAGAAGTTCGGCCTCGGCACGGTGCGCGACGTGGGCATCGACGAGGGCTACAACATCTGGCTGCTCAACGGCGGCAGCGTCGGCGTGCTGCGCCCCGGCGACACGCGCCCCAACTGGGTGAGCGGGCTCGGCCAGGCGGGCCGCGGCTTCAGTTCCACGGTCATCTGCGGTGGCGCTCCCGGCCGCGCGTACGTGGGCTACGCCGCCAGCTACAACGACATCCCCGGCGGCCAGTTCATCTACAGCCCGGATGGCTGCGACTTCGAGGGCGGCTACACCAACTGCGACCCGAGCCGCTACAGCGCCGAGCGCTTCCAGGAGTACCAGCAGGGCGACCTCGACATCGTGCGCATGGGCACGGACAACGCGCCGAAGCTCGAGGAGCACATCTGGCGCAACGTGACGAACAACCCCTTCAAGCAGGCCACGGGGCTGCGCAACACGAACGACCACCACTTCGACGAGGACCGCTCGGTCTACTCCTGTGTGCGCGCGATGCGCGGCCCGGCCAAGGGCGACGTGTTCATCGGCACGAACCACGGCTACACGCGCATCTCCGGGCTCGTCTACAACAGCCACCGCCACCCCATCTGGTACACGGCGGACAAGTCTCAGCGCGCCGGCTACGCGTACGGCATCGGCATCGCGCAGGACGGCGACGTGCTGATGGCCACCGACTGGAGCGTGGGGACCGTCAGCCCCATCGGCGACCTGAAGACCTGGGACCGCGAGGCGGACGCCACGCTCAACCCGGAGAAGATCAAGAACCGCCAGGTGCTCGAGCTGAACAGCCAGGAGGACTTCGACTTCTGGCGCGGCTTCGAACAGACGAAGGATGGCCGCTACTACCTGGGCAGCAAGGACTACGGCCTCTGGCGGCTCAAGGACGCGTCTGACGGTGCCCGGCTCGCGGATGCCCACGGCGAGCGCATCCCCGGCGCGCCCAGCAACATCCAGTCGCTCGCGGCCACCGATGACGGCTCGCTCTTCATCGGCGCCGGCGACGGCCTCTACCGGATGGACGCGAACAAGCAGATCACCCGCGTGTCCGGCCTCGGCGGCGACATCAAGCGCCTCGTCTACGACCCGACCGTGACGCCCTCCATGCTCCTCGTGCTCTCGGGCGGCACGCTCTACGTCCTCCGCGGCTACTAGCCGCGGCACTCCGCGCCGCGCACTCACCGCGCGCGGCGCCCAACCCGCAGTACCTTGCCGTCGCCAAGCCCGGGGCACGCAGTGGGGCCACACTCCCTCCCCACTGCGTGCCCTTCTTGGCGTTCTGGCAGTGCCTCAGCGGAAGATGACGAGCACGAGGTGCGCGGTCTCCTCGCCCGCGTTCCTCCAGCGCGTGCCCTTCACCGGCGCGACCTCGCCGGCCGCGAGCCTGAGCGGCTCGGGCGCAGCACCCGACCCCTCCGGCGCGACCTCGAGCGCGGCGTCGTTCACGGCGACCAGCAGCTGCCCGCGACTCTGTGGCTGGGTGCGCACGGCGCTGGGCGCCAGCTGCACGTCGTGCACGCAGAAGCCGCGGGTGCACAGCAGGGGCTCCTCGTCCACGCAGGCGGCCGCGGTGCCCGGGTTGCAGCTGTGCACGGGCTGTCCTTCCGGCTCGGGCAGCTCGTCTCCCTGCGGCTCGGCGAACTCCAGCACCACCGTGCGCAGGAGCCGCGTGTCGGTGTTGCGGTTGGAGTGGGTGAAGCCCGCGCGGTGGTAGCGCACGTCTCCTGGGGAGAGCACCTCGGTCAGGGGCATGCCTCCGACGATGCCGCCGACCACGCGGCCCTCGTCGAGGAAGACCAGCAGCAGGTCCCGATCGTGGCGGTGCAGCCGCGTGGCGCTGCCGGGCGGCAGGTCCACGCGGTAGGCCGTGACGCGCGCGTCGCGAAACAGCTCGTGGCGGAAGCGCAGCTCGGAGGCAGGCACCGGTGGGGTCTCAGCCGCCGAAGGGGCCGCGGGCTCCTGGGCGCGCCCGCTCCCGGGCAGCAGCAGCGTGAGGCTCAGGGCTGCGCTCCGGCACAGCCGCACCGAGGCCACCTTCGAGGCCCGTTTCGCTCCCCGCTCCGGGTCAGGTCGCATGGCGTCCGCTCCTCCCGGCCGCGCAGCGCAGCGCGGCACGCACATCCGGCGCAGCTCTGCTCCGGTGCGGGCTGGAAGGCACGGGAATTTCGCGCGCGCAGCCTGCCTTCTGAGTGTCCCCGGCTCACGTCGAGCCGGGGCACGCAAGGCCGGCTGCCCAGGAGGGCGGCGTGCGTGCCCCTCCGCGCCCTCCCCGTCGCTCTCCCAGGAGACCTCCCCGCATGCCGCTCAAGCCCTCCCGCCTCCCCTTCGTCGCCGGAATGACTGCCCAGGCAGTCACGGATGAAGGCCGACACGGTGACGGACTGAATGGACGCAACGAGGCCCGCCGCGGGGCGCTGAACCTCCTGCGGCGCCGCAATGAGGCGCTGGACAGGGCGCTGGACGACAAGCCGGACCCCTTCCTCACCGAGCTGCCCCCGCGGCTGCGCAAGCGCCACGGCTTCACCCTCACCGAGAACGAGCTGCACGTGCCCGGGCTGCACCCCGCGCACGACGGCCTGCGCATCGCGCAGATCTCGGACATCCACATCGGCCAGGCGACGCCGGACATGCGCATCCGCCGCGCGGTGCTGGAGATCAACGCCCGCCAGCCGGACCTCGTCTTCCTCACCGGCGACTACGTCACCCACAGCCCCAAGCCCATCCCGCGCGTGCCCGTGCTGCTGCAGGGGCTCAAGGGCCCCGTGTTCGTGGTGCTCGGCAACCACGACCACTGGGTGGACCCGCACACCCTGCGCCGCGGCCTCGAGGGCGTGGGCTACACCGTGCTGCAGAACGAGCACCGCGTGGTGCACGTGCGCGGCGCGCCCGCGTGCGTGCTGGGCATCGACGACGGGCTCACCGGCCGCGACGACGTGGAGGCCACCTTCCGCGGCGCGCCCACGAGCGGCACCCGGCTCGTGCTCGCGCACACCCCGCCCACCATCGAGAAGCTCCCGCCCCACGAGGGCCTCGTGCAGTTCAGCGGCCACACCCACGGCGGCCAGTTCGTCGTGCGCGGCCTCACCGAGGCCATCTTCAAGCGCGCAGGCCAGCCCTACATCCGCGGCCACTACGCGGTGCGCGGCAACCAGCTCTACGTGAACCGCGGCCTCGGCTTCGGGTTCGGCGGGCCCTACCTGCGCCGCGGCAGCGAGCCCGAGGTGGCGTTCTTCACGCTGCGGCCCGCGGTGCGCGCGGCCGACATGGTCTAGGCGTCGAGCACGGAGTCGCTGCTCGGCCGGCGTGCATCTCTCGGCAGGCGCACGCGGAAGGTGGTGCCGTGCTCGCGCGTGGAGTGCACCTCCACGCTGCCGCCGTGGGCGCGCGCAATCTCGCGCACCACGAAGAGCCCCAGCCCCAGGCCGCTGCTGCGCGTGCCCGTCTCGCGCAGGCTGGGAGCCTGGCGGAAGGGGTCGAAGATGCTGGGCAGCAGCTCGTTGGGGATGGGCGGCCCCGGGTTGTGGACCTGGAGCAGCACCTGCCCGCCCTCGCTCTCGCCGCAGCGCACGGTGACCTCGGCGTCCGGGCCGCTGTGCTCGAGCGCGTTGCCCAGCAGGTTGCTCAGCAGCTGGCTCAAGCGCGAGCCGTCCCACACCCCCTGCCCGTCCCCCTCCAGCTGCAGGTGGATGCGGCGCTGCGGGTGCACCGTGGCCAGCTCCTCCGCCACCTGCTTGCACACCGGGTGAAGCTCCACCGGCGCGAGGTGCAGCGGGATGCCGCCCGCGAGCCGCGCGCGGGTGAGGTCCAGGATGTCCGAGATCATCTGCCCCATGCGGTGCGCGCTCGCGTCGATGCGCTGCGCGAGCCGCAGCTCGCTCGCCGGCAGCCCCGCGCGCCGCGCGAGCGTCTTCGCCGAGAGGCTGATGGCGTTGAGGGGGTTTCTCAGGTCGTGGCCGAGGATGCCGATGAAGCGCTCGCGGAACTCCGCCTCCTGCGCCATGTGCTCGAGCGCGCGCTTGCGCTCGGTGATGTCCATCATGGTGCCGATGACGCGCAAGGGATTGCCCTGCTCGTCGCGCACCACGGTGCCGCGGTCGAGCACGTCGATGTACTCGCCGTCCGCGCGCCGGAAGCGGTACTCCTCGCGCCAGGTGTCCGAGCGGCTCGCGATGAGGTTCTCGAGGCTCGCCGCCGCGCGCTCGCGGTCCTCCGGGTGCACCTGCTGGCGCCACCAGCCCAGGTCGTGGCCCACCTGCTCCACGCGGTAGCCGAACACGTCCGAGCCGGCCTCGCCCCAGTACACGTTGCCGGTGGCGAGGTTGAGCTCCCAGAGCACGTCGTGGGTGGCGCTGGAGGCGAGCCGGTAGCGCTCGGCGGCCGCGCGCATCGCCTCCTCGGCGCGCTCGCGCTCGGTGCAGTCGAGCACCACGCCCACCATGCGCGCGGGGCGCCCGTCCTCGTCGTGGAAGGTCTGCCCGGTGGTCTCGTAGGTGCGCACCCGGCCGCTGGGCCACACGCCGCGGAAGCGGAACGCGTACGCGCCCTGCGCCTCCTGCCCGCGCGAGATGGCCTCGCGCACCATCTCCTCGTCCTCCGGGTGCACGCAGCTGAGGAACTGCTGCAGGCTGTCGCCGAGCCCGCCGGGCTCCAGGCCGAAGAAGGCCTCGGCGCGCGGGCTCCAGGTCACCCGCTTGTGCTCGTAGGTCCACTCCCAGGCGACCATGTTGGCCGTCTGCAGCGCGAGCCGCAGGTGCTCCTCGCGCGCGCTGAGCACGCGCTCGGCGCGCTTGCGCTCGCTGATGTCCGTGAGGCTGAGGCCCACGCCCTGCGCGGGGCTGCCCGGCCCGTGGCGCCCCACCGGGAAGGCCACCACCTGCCAGTCGCCGCCCACCGGCACCCCGCTCCACGTCTCCGGGGTGAGCTCCGCCACCACGGGGCCGCCCACCTCGAGCGCGAGCCGGCACAGGGGCACCAGCACCGGCTGCAGGTGCGGAGCGAGCTGCGCCCCCAGCGCCTCGCCCTCCTGCAGCCCCTCCATGTGCGCGAGCGCGGGGTTCACCAGCGTGTGCTGCAGGTCCAGGTCGAGCAGGCCCATGCCCACCGGCGCGTCCGCGAGCAGCGCGTCGTACACCTGCAGCGCCCCCTCCGCGGCCTTGCGCGCCTCGCGCTCCTCGGCGAGCGCCTCGAGCAGCGCCCCTTCCGTCTCGCGCACCGGCGGGGCGGCGGCGAGCCACAGCGCGAAGCCGTCCTCGTGCTTCACCGCCGTGGCGCGGTACCACGCGTCTCCCGAGCCCGCGCCCGAGCCCGGGGCGCGCAGCCGCAGGTCGCGCGAGTAGGGCTCGCCCGTGTCCACCACCCGTGCGAGCGCGTGGAAGTCGAGCAGTCCCGGGGGCGCCCCGCGCTCGGCGGCCTCGGGGGTGGACCACAGCGGGTGCAGGCGCCCGAGGCGGAAGTCGCGCACCAGCGCCTCGGCGGCGGCGTTGAGGTGGGTGCCGGCGAAGTCCCGCAGCAGCCCGTCCTCGCTGCGCACGGCCTCGAAGTGCAGGCAGGGCGCGGCGCGCTCCACGTGTAGGCTCCGGGCCAGGCTCGGCCCGGGCCCTGGCACCCTGGACAGACTCATGCTGCGCTTCCCCCTCTGCGCGTGCACCCGCCTCCAAGCCTGCCCTCCCTTTGCGCTCCAAGGGAAGCCCCCCCACCCTGCCCCGCGGGACAGGGGTGGGACGGGCTCCTGGACCGGGGGGTGGCTAGACAGCGGGCAGCAGCTCGTGCAGCAGCGCGGGCAGCTCGGCCCAGCCCCCGGGCAGCTCCACGCTGCGCACGCCGCGCAGGTCCAGGTAGCGCGCGAGGAAGGCGGTGGCGTCCTCACCGGGCGCGGGCGGCGCGCGCACCCAGAAGTGGCGGCACAGCGCCTGGCGCTGGGCGCGCAGCACGCGGGGCCCGGAGGCGCGGGCGCGCGCGAACTGCGCCGCCTTGTCCGCCTCCACCTCGTTCGCGCGCAGCGCGAGCCAGCGCAGCAGGTTGAGGTCCGTCATGGACAGCCCGACGAAGACGCAGCGGCTGTCGTGCAGCACGAAGGACATCACCCGGTTGGCGAAGCTCATCGGCTCGGCGACGCTGGCCCAGTACTGCGCGTCCGTGAAGACGAGCGCGTCCGGCGCCTCCTCGTGCCAGCGGGGCGTGCGCGCGCCGCGCCGCTCGCGCATGCCCGGGCCCGAGGGCAGGAAGCCGTGCAGGTGGTAGAGCGGGAGCGGCTGCTCGCCCAGGCCGCGCTCGGGGTGGTGGCTCGCGCGCACCAGGGGCTTCACGGCCGGGGCGCTTCCCGCGGGCTGCAGCGCGCGCACCGCCTGCTCGAGCAGGTCGTCCACGTTGAAGCTCACCGCGCGCACCACGCGCCGCAGGCTCCCGCGCCCGTGCTCCTGCACCAGCGCGCGCGCGAGCGCCCCCAGCGTGCCGCCGCCTCCCCCGCGCAGCGCCGCGGGCGAGGGCAGGCGCACGTCGCGGTAGAGGCGCGCGCGCAGCGCCCGGGTGAAGTCCTCCTGCCCGCGCGCGCGCGCCACCCGCTCCAGCGCGAGCGGCAGCAGGTTGGGCAGCGCGTGGGCGTCCGGCAGGGGCTCGCGGGGGAAGGTGTCCTGCCAGAGGCTCGCGACGAGCGCGGGCCAGCTGGGCACGCCCTGCGCGAGGCTCACCCCGGCACCCAGCACCAGGGTGAGGCCGCCCTTGCGCGCCTCCTGGACGAGGGCCTGACGTGCGGAGCGGCGCGCGGTCATTACCAGCGCACGCGCATGGTGCCGCTGTGGCCGTCCGGCGCGACGCGCGCGGGCTCGAGCACGCCGCTCTTCACCTTCAGCTCCTCGAAGATGTGGCGCAGCGCGCCCTCCCACGCGGCGAACTGCACCACCCCCATGGGGTAGGTGGAGCGCATGGTGAGGGTGCCCGTGCGCGGGCCCTCCGCGGCGTACTCGAAGCGCAGCCCGCGGAAGAAGGGCTTGCAGAGCGCGTCCAGGTGGCTGAACAGCACGTCCGGCGTGTTGCCGTGCAGCGCCGCGGTGGCCTGGATCATGGGCCGCAGGTGCTGCAGCGTGGACAGGCGCGTGGCCTCGTAGCCGAGCTGCCGGATGCCCTCGATGCCGCGCTGGCCCACCACCGCGCGGAAGATCTCCGCCAGCTCGTTGCCCCCGAGCCACTCGCGGTGCGTGGGCGGCGTGTCCATCAGCGCCTGCACGCGCGCCGAGACGGCGGCGCGCACCGGCGCGCGCAGGCCCATCGCGTCCAGCCCCGCGACGTAGCTGCGAAAGAGGCTGCCCGTCACCCTCGAGTCTTCTGCGGCTCCGCTCACGTACGCTTCCCCTGCGGCGGGACCGGCCCGACCCGCGACACGTCGCAGTGTAACGCTCCGGCCCCCACGCGTCGCGCGCGGCCTGCCTGGCCGGCGGGCGTGGTCCGCCGCGCCCCGCCCGGGTCGGGGCGGACCGCGGCGCACGAAGGACTAGGGGCGCGGGGGCGCGGGCAGGCGCACGGTGAAGGTGGCGCCCTGCCCCTCGCCCGCGCTGTGCACCGCCACGCTGCCGCCGTGCAGCTCCACCAGGTGGCGCACGATGGCGAGCCCCAGCCCCAGGCCGCCGTGCGCGCGCGTGGCGGCGCCGTCCTGCTGGCGGAAGCGGTCGAAGACGTAGGGGAGGAAGTCCGCGCGGATGCCCTGGCCGCTGTCCTTCACCTGCAGACAGCGCGTGCCGTCCTCCTCCTCGCAAAGGGAGACCTCCACGCGGCCGCCGGGCGGGGTGAACTTGAGCGCGTTGGAGAGCAGGTTCCACGTCACCTGCTGCAGGCGGTCCGCGTCCCCGCTCACCTGGGCCTCCTGGTCCTCCAGCCCATCGAGCGCCGCCACCAGCTCGATGTCGCGCGCGTCCGCGGTGGGGCGCACGCTCTCCAGCGCCGCGTCCACCACGCGCGCGAGCGCCACCGGCTGCAGCTGCAGGCGCATCTTGCCGGTGATGATGCGGCTCACGTCCAGCAGGTCCTCGATGAGCTGGGTCTGCGCGCGCGCGTTGCGCTCCACCGTCTCCAGCGCGCGCGCCTGCTTCGCGGGGCCGAGCACCCCGCTGCGCAGCATCTGGGTCCAGCCGAGGATCGCCGTGAGCGGCGTGCGCAGCTCGTGGCTCAGCGTGGCGAGGAACTCGTCCTTCGCGCGGTTGGCCTCCTCGGCGCGGCGGCGCTCCGCCTGGGCGAGCTCGTAGAGGCGCGCGTGCTCGAGCGCGGTGGCCGCGCGGCGCGCCACCTCCTCGGCGACGAGCAGGTCCTCGGGCGTGTAGTGGCGCGCGCCGTCCATCAGCCCGAAGGTGACCACGCCCTCCGGCCGGCCGCCGATGAAGAGCGGCACGAAGAGGGCGGAGCACGGCGAGAGCCGGCGCAGCAGCGCGAGGTGCTCCTCGCCGCCGCTCGCCATCGCGCCCAGCTGCTCCTCGGAGAGCGCCTGCGCGAGGCGGGACTGGCCGGTGCGCAGCACCACGGGGTAGCCGGCGGGGCAGTCCTCCGGGAAGGGGAAGCGCTGGTGCAGCTCCTCGAGCAGGGCGCGGCCCTCGGGGTCCTTGTGGTGCACGGCCACCAGGCGCGCCGGGCCCTCCTCGCTGCGCACGAAGATGTGGCACCAGTCCGCGAAGAAGGGCACCGCGGTGCGCACCAGCGCCGCGAGCGTGGCGTCCACGCGCAAGGAGGCCGAGAGGGCGGCGTTCGCCTCGGCGAGGAAGGCGAGCACGGAGGTGGCGCGCCGGTGCGCGGTGACGTCCGTGTTCGCGCCCACCCACTCGCGCACGCGCCCGTCCGGCTCCAGCACCGGCACCGCGCGCGCGCTCAGCCAGCGCCAGGCGCCGTCCGCGCGCCGCAGCCGGTACTCGCAGCCGAAGGGGGCGCCCTGCTGCAGCGCCTGCGCCCAGGCGTGGGTCACCTGGGCGCGGTCCTCGGGGTGGACGGCCTCCAGCCAGCCCCAGCCCTCGTACGCCGCGCGCCCCTGGCCGGTGAAGCGGGCCCAGCCCGGGTTGTCCGCGACGAGCGCCCCCTGCGCATCCGCCGTCCACACCAGCGCGGTGGTGGCCTCCAGCAGGCTGCGCAGCCGCGCCTCCGCGGCCGGTGACGCAGGCGCGGCGAGGGGCGGGAGGGAGCCGTGGAGGGGGGAGCTCGGCAGCGAGCGCATGCCTCGCCATAGCAGCACGTGCAGGGGCGCGCGCCGGCGGGGGGCAGGGACTGACGCGGGGGCAACAGCGCTGCCCCCGCGCGCGGGCCGCGCGTGTCCACTCGTGCCCAGTCGCGCGGCGGCTAGTAGCGCCCCTTCACCCCGAGGATGGGGATGGCCACGGGGATGGCCGAGGGGCGCTTCGAGTACTGCCCGGTGAGCGCGTTCACGCTGTAGTCGAAGCCGGTCACCTCGCGGCTCAGCGTGACGTTGAGCATGTCCAGGTAGGCCTCGAGCGTGAAGGCGTCGTAGGCCCAGCTCTTGGCGATGCGCACGTCGAGGCGGACGAAGCCGGGCAGGCGCTCGGCGCGGTCGCGGTCCAGCGGCACCCACTCGGGGCTGCCCTCCGAGTCGAAGCCGGGCTGGCTGGGGCCGGCGCCGAGCAGGCCGTTCTCCGGGCGCCCGGTGTTGAAGTGGAACACGCCGCCCAGGGTGAAGCTGTGGGCGAACTTGCGGCTGAGCACGAGGTTGAGGATGTGCGTCTGGTCGAAGGCGAAGGGCAGGTCCTCGCTCGCCTCGCCCACCACGCGGCCGCGCGCGTCGTAGCGGTAGAAGCGGGTGAAGCGGGTGCTGCGGCTGAGCGAGTAGCTGAGCCAGCCAAACCAGTTGCCGCCCAGCGGGTGGCGCAGCATCAGCTCCACGCCGTAGGCGAGCCCGTGCGAGGAGAGGTCCGGCAGCTCCGGGATGTCGTTGGGCCGGCCGTCGCCGGGGTCGGGCCGGTCCACGCGGTCCTGCAGCGTCTCGTCCGCGAAGGGCGTCATCTCCACGGTGCGCACCAGCGGGTTCACGTACGCGTCCACGCTGAGGTTGAGGAGGCGCCAGCCCGTGTACTCGACGCCGCCGGAGAGCTGCAGCGCGCGCTGCAGGCCCTGCGGCAGCCCCGCGAGGTCCACCACCGGCAGGCTGATGAGGGTGGTGGGCGTCTGGTGATAGATGCCCGCGCCCGCCTTGAGCGTGACGGTGTCGCTCGCGCGCAGGCGCGCGCTGAGGCGCGGCTCCACCGCGAGCGCGTTCAGGCCGCCGTGGCTCACCAGGTGGTAGTTGTCCAGGCGCAGGCCCGGGGTGAGGGTGAGGCGCGCGGTGGGCTCCCACAGCAGTTCGCTCCACACGCCCGAGAAGGTGGCGAGCTCGCGAGGCTGCTCCTCCGACACGCGGCGCGGCTCGCGTCCCGTGCCGGTGGACACCAGCGTGTCGAGCGAGACGGCGGCGCGCCGCTGCTCCACGTCCGCTCCGCTGCGCAGGGAGAGGCGCTGGGCGAGCGGGTGCGTGAAGCCGAGGCGCGCCGCGTAGGTGTACTGGTCCACCGCGAACTGCGAGCCCATGGCGTCGCCCGCGTCCGGCGCCTCGCTGCGGCGGATGTTGTCGATGCCGAAGCGGTCCAGGCCCCAGGTGACGCCCAGCTCGAGCTCGCCCCGGCCCACGGGCTGCGTGTGGCGCAGGTCCACGCGGTGGAAGAGCACCGTCTGCATCGCGGTGTCGCTCAGCGCGTCCTGGGCCTTCAGCCCCACTGCGTCCGAGGAGCCGAAGGCGAAGAGGCGCAGGCGCCCGCCGCCGCGGATGCGCTGCTCCACGCGCGCCTGGTAGTCGTAGAAGTCCAGCACCACCTTCTGCGGCAGCTGGCCCGGCGGGGGCGCCGCCTGCATCTTCGTGGCGGCGAGCCCCACCAGCCAGGGCGTGTACGAGAAGCGCCCGGCGAGCGAGACGTTGGTGCCGGTGGACTGGAAGGGGTACTCGATGAAGAGCCCCGCGTTGATGAGGTCCGCGTAGGCGCTGCCGTGCACGCGGTCGTCGTGCGGGCGGCTCAGGCGCCCGTCGATGGCGCCGCCCATCTGCCGGCCGTACTGGGCCGGGGGGTTGCCCGCGTAGAAGTCGATGGTGTCGATGAAGTCCGGGTGGAGGATGGCCGGACCGAGGAAGAGGTGGAAGAGGAGCGGGACGCGGATGCCGTCCAGGAAGTAGCCCGTGCTCGAGGGCTGCCCGCCGCGCACCACCGGGTAGGCCACGCCGGACAGCATGCTGCCCACGCCGGGCATCAGCATCACCACGCGGAAGGGGTCGCCCATGGTGCCGGGCACCTCGCGCAGCTCCTGGTCGTGCAGCGTGACGCGGCTCACCTCGGTGCGCGGCCGCTCCGCGCGCACCACCGTCTCGTAGGGGTTCACCACGAGCGGCTCGAGCGCGTAGAGCACCTGCAGCACCTCGCCCGAGCGCACGCGCTCCTGGAAGACGCCGGGGCGGTAGCCGGGCGCCGTCACGCGCAGGGTGTGCTCGCCGGGGGCGAGCCGCACCTCGAAGTGCCCGTCCGCGCCGGACTCCCCCAGCAGCTGCTCCGCGGCGGGCGGCTCCTTGGAAACCTCGATGGGGACCTCGACGATCACCGCGCCGGCGAGCGGGCGGCGGTTGCCCTTGGCGCGCACCTGGCCGCTGAGGCTCACGGGGCGCGGGGCCTCCGCGGCGCTCAGGGTGCCGGAGCCCTCGGGCGCGGGCTGCGGCGCGACGAAGCGGTACTCGAAGGTGAGGCGCACCGGGCTGGGCACGCCGTCCACCGTGGCGGGGCTGAAGCGCAGGCCCGTGGCGGCCTGCAGCGCGGCCTCGTCCAGCAGCGGCTGCACGGGCTGCGCGACCTTGGCCTCGGCCACCTCGCCCTGCGCATTCACCAGCAGCTCCAGCTGCACCACGCCGCTCGCGCCCTGGGCCGCGAGCTCGGGCGGGTAGTGCGCCGGGCTGTCCTGCAGCAGCGCGGGCGGCACCACGACGGGACCCGAGCCGCCGTCCGCTGCCGCCACGCCGAGCTCCGTGCCCCCGTCCGGCGCGGCCTGCAGGGGCAGCTCGACGGTGGCGCTGCCCGCGTCCGCGGCGCTCTGCGGCGGCAGCTCGGCAGCAGCACCGCCCGCGTCCGCGGCGTCCTGCGGCGACAGCCCGGCGGTGGCGCCGCTGCTGCCTCCTGCAGCCTGCGCGGGCGGCTCGACGGTGGAGCTGTTCCCGTCCACCGTGGCCTGGGCGAGCGCGGCCCGCGGCGCAGCGGCAAGTAGGACGGCCAGCAGGACGCCGCAGGGCAGCGCCGGAGCCCCCCCCGTCTTCCCCATCGAGCGTGTGCGGCTCATGTGCGGCGCTCCCCCTCGCGGACGCCCCGCGCCTCGCCCCCCGCATTGAGAGGCTGCGGGCCCCCCCGGGCACAAGCCCCCCTGCCCGCCGAACCACGCGAGGGCGAACAGGCAAACACTCGCTCTGCCCACTGTCGCTCCCCAGCGCCCGGTCGCGTCCCCACCTCGGAGGAGAGCGGGTGACGCACGGGCAACGTCACCGCGGCGCGGGGCCGCATGGGGCGGACGCGCAGTGCAGGGAGGCAGAGGAGGCGATGGACGTGGACAGCCCGCGCAGTGACGGGACCCTGCGGGTCCTGGTGGTCGAGGACCACGCCGACAGCCGCGAGCTGCTCGTCGACTTCCTCGAGATGCAGGGCTACGCGGTGGACGTCGCCCTGCACGGGCTGGAAGCGCTCGCCCGGCTGCGCGCGGGGCCTCGCCCGGACGTGGTGCTGCTGGACCTGATGATGCCGCGGCTCACCGGCTGGGAGCTGATGGAGCACGTGCGGGACGAGCCCGTGCTCGCGTGCCAGCAGCTCGCGGTGGTGGTGGTGTCGGGCGCGGGACCGAGCCGGCCCCTGCCTCAGGGCATCCGCGCCGCGCTGCCCAAACCCCTGGACCTGGACGCGCTGGTGGCCACGCTGGGCGCGCTGCAGCTCGCGCCGCCTCAGGCGTGAAGCTGCGCGGTGGGCTCGGCCGAGAGCCACGGTCCGCCCAGCTCCAGCAGGTGCAGCCGGCCGGCGGCCCGGTCCAGCCGGTAGCGCAGGCGGATGCCCGCGCCGAGCAGTACCGGGTCTCCCGCGCTCACCGGAGGCAGCGCCAGGGCACGTCCACACAGCAGCTGCGCGAGCTCGCGCTCGAGGCGCTCGCGCAGCGCGGGAGGGCAGAGGGAGAGCGCCCGGGCCGCACGCGGAGAGAGCTGGAGTCGAAGGGCCATGGTGCCAGGGAAGCTGGGCAGCGCCACGCCTGGCAGCAAGCCCTGCAGGCAACCGGTTCTTTCGGCAGAACGCGCGGGCTGTCGGGCGGCGGACGAAGGGCACGTGCAGGGGCTCCGGGGAGCGCCAGGCGGGACGGTGCTCCGTCGCGCCTGCCCAGCGCGGAGGGGCAGTGCCCAGCGGGGCGCTCCGGGGGCGGACAGTCGGTGGACGGAACGTTTCTCAAGATCCAACACATCTCGGCAGCGCGGTAGGACGGGCGGCATGGCGCCAGCGCTCGTGGTGAGAGAAGCCGAGGAGGAGGCCGTCGCGGTGGGGGTGGAGTACGCGGGGGCGCGGCTG
>NZ_VJZZ01000018.1 GCF_009659535.1 Aggregicoccus sp. 17bor-14 | reverse complement strand
CTGAGGCCCGCGAAGTGGCGGAGGATGAGACGGACGACAAGCTGGCCGGCTGCTTCTTTTCCCATCCCCCGCCAACAGCTAACCGCTTGTTATTACCTCCCGCGAGATGCGTTTGCCCTGCCCCCTGGGAGAGGGAAGAGGCGGTTACACCGTGCGCCCGTGAGGACCTGCCGACCTCAGGCAGCACTCCGATTCCGCACCCGTCGCGCCCACCCGAATGCGAGCAGCGCGAAGGCCAGCACGCTCGCGCCCAGCGTCCCGTAGACCTGGAACATGAGCTTCGCGAGCCACGGATCGCGTGCGTAGGCCTCCTGCGCAGAGGTCGCTGGAGGCAGGTCCAGGTACTGCTGCGCATCGAGCTGGTGCCAGTTCATGAAGGACGATGCAGCCAGGGCAAGCAGCAAGAGAGAGATCACCATCAGCGTGATGCCCACGCGTCGCCATGCAGCACCGGCCATCCGGCAAGTCTAGCTGCGCACCCGCACCGGCGCGAGCCGTGCCATCTCCTCCCGCCGCCCCGCGCGCTGCATCCACAGCAGCCCGAGCAGCGTGAAGGGCAGGGCGACCATCGCGGCCGTCCCTCCGCCGCAGCCCATCTCGGGCATCATGTCCACGCTGCCTGCGTTGCCCCCGCTGCTCGCCGCGAGCGCCCCACCGCCGCCGCTGCCACCCGTGCCCGAGCCCCCGAGCGCCGCGGCGGGCGAGTCCGCGTCATCCGTGTCGCTCATGCTGCGGCTGCTCGAGGATGGGGCGAAGCTCACGCGCACCTGCCCCGCGCTCGCGGCATCCGGCGCATTGCCGAAGAGCACCGGCACGCTCATTCCGCTGGAGAGCGTCTCCACCGCGTTGGGGTAGCCCTTGAAGGTGCTGCTCCCGTCGAGCACGATGGCGCTGCTGAGCGTGCTCCCGCGCAGCCTGCGCACCACCAGGTCGTAGCGCTGACCGCCGCGGGGGCGGTTGTAGAAGATGACGAGGTCCGAGCCCTGTCGGGTGATGGCGGGCTGCAGGGCCCAGTCGCCCTGGCTCTCGATGATGCGCGGCTCACCGAAGCTGCTGCCGTTGAAGTGGCGATAGCGCAGGCGCTCGGCGTCGTCCTTGTAGACGAGGTGCATGCCGCCGCTCCCGTCCGCCACCGCGCTGAGCGCGGCGCCGTGGTAGATGCTCTCGCCGAAGGCGGTGCGCGCCGACTGCCAGCTGCTCAGGGGCGCGGAGTCGTCGCGTACGCGGTAGCGGGTGGTGAAGCCGGTGCCGTGGGTGTCGTAGACCACGACGAGCTTCTTGCCGAGCGCGAGCAGCCGGCCGCCGCCGCGGTTGGGCAGCCCCGAGTCCAGCAGGGGCTGCTCGCGGAAGGTATTGCCGCTGTCGGTGCTCACCGCGATGGCAACGCTCGAGCGCCCGTTGCTCTCCTTCTTGAAGGCCTGCACCCACAGGCGCCCGCGTGAGTCGCGCGCGAGCTCGGCGCGGTAGTACGCGGTGCTGTTGGAGCGCGAATCGAAGACGCGCAGCGGGCGGTCCGGCGACCAGGTGCCGCGCGAGGCGCTGTAGCGCCACCACTGGAAGTACACGTCGTGCTCGGTGGAGCCGTTGATGCCGGCGCTATCGGGCGTCTCCATCGAGTAGACGAGCGCGATGTCATTGCCCACGGCGACGAGGTCCGCGCGGTCGGTGCGGGCGGTGCCAGGCAGCGAGCCCAGGTAGCTCCAGCTCTGCCCGTCACTGCTGCGGAACAGCCCCAGCGTGCGCCCCTGCTGGCCGCCCTGCTGCAGCGCGAGCACGTAGCGCCCGGCGACGCGCACCACGTGCCGCTGGGCGGGCAGGGTGAGGGCGTTTCCTCCAGACACCGGCGCCACCGTCTGCGTGGACGCCACCATCACACTCACCAGCAATCCCAGTCCCAGCCCCGTCATCTCGCGCCCCGTCCCGCGCCTCGCCTTCGAGACGCCCCTCGCATGTCGTGCACCCCACGGGACACCCCGTCCCCTGGGGCAAAGCTGCGCAGTGAGGACCGGTGGTGCACACCTGGGCCTCCCGTACAGATGTCATTCAGTTGCAAGACAGGAGCGGCAGGCGAGCGAGCGCAGCGGCGACGCCGTGAGGCCCGCGGTGACCGCTGCTGGATGAACCGCGCGTCCCTCAAAGGACATCGCGCGGGGTGCAAGGGGCACTGCTCTCCGGGCACGAGAGCGGCCAGGCGGGCCCGGCCGAAAATCGAACATCCCCGGTTGCGCGAGCGCCGCAAACGGCCTGTAGGGTGCGGCGGTCATGGCTCTTCACCCGATGCGAGGCGTGGTGGTGGCGCTGGCCCTGGGGGCCTTCGCGAGTGCGTGCTCCTCCGACGGCGGGGCGCACGCCGTGGTCGAAGGAGGGGACTACCAGCGGGTGACGCTGGAGGCCTTCGGCTACTGGGGCGGATCCTTCGAGTGGAGCGCCCCCCGCGAGGCGCTCACGCCCGCGCAGCGCGACGCGCTCTCCCACGCCACGGTCGTGAAGGGGATGGAGGACTGCACACAGGACCTCCTCGAGTACACGCTCTCCGTGGTGGACGCGGCCGGAGTCGAGCAGGCGCAGCACGGCAACGAGCACGACGCGACCTGTGGCAGGCGCGAGGGGGTGGTCTCCTACGCGTCCCTGCAGCCGCTGCTCGCCGAGCTGCACTGCGTGGGCACGGGCCAGGCGCGCACCTCCCTCGCGGAAGCGCAGACGGTCCAGGCGGGCGATGGGTGCCGCCACGGCCTCTTCTCCTCCAGCGACCAGCCTCCGAGCTGGCTCAAGGTGCAGCCGGCCGGCACCGGCCTCCACACCTTCACGCTGGCCTCCTGCGCGGGCAAGGTCACGGCGCTCGAGCTCTTCGATGCCTCGGGCACCACGCGGCTCGCCGAGGTGCGCTCGGAGGGCCCCGACTGCCCGACGCTCACCCACCCGCTGGATGCGGGGACGCTCTACGCCCTGCGGGTGACGAGCCAGGCGGTGACGGTGGGCGGGCACGTGCTGCTCGAGGTGCAGGCAGCGCCACGGTAGGGGAGGCCGCGATGAACGAGCCCCATCCCTGTCCCTGCTGCGGCTACCTGCAGTTCAGCGAGCCGCCGGGCTCCTACGACATCTGCCCCATCTGCTTCTGGGAGGACGACGGACTGCAGCTCGAGTTCGCCACGACGCTGGAGGGCGGGGCGAACCACATCACGCTGCTCGAGGCGCAGCGCAACTACCGGCGCTTCGGCGCGTGCGTGGAGTCCATGCGCGCAAGCGTGCGGGCCGCGACGAGCGACGACGCACGGGACCCCACCTGGCGGCCCATCGACCCCGAGCAGGACTCCTTCGCGGACTGGGACGAAGACGCGCGGGAGCGGGCCCCAGCGGGTGCGGACCGGTACTACTGGCGGCCCACGTTCTGGCGCCGCGCGCGCTGAGTCCTTCGCGCGGGATTCAGTGCGCCTCAGGCCCGTCGTGAGGGCCCTCGGGATCGTGCATTGCTGCGCTCGTGTAGAGGGTGAGCAGCGCACTGGCGGCGTCCGCGGGCCTCTGCTTCGCCCAGCGGACGAGCCGCACCCCCAACCAGATGCCGCCGAGCAGCACGGCGGGGACGGCGGGCGTCAGCGCGAGTTGGAGCGGGAGCACGGGATGCGCAGCCTAACGCAATCCCTCACCCCGACCCTCTCCTGACCATTAGCCACGTTCGGGCGGATGCAGGCGCTCATAGGCATCCAGCGTCTGGGCAGCGACGTTGACGCGCTCCAGGCCGCGCATCAGCGTCTGCGTCCCGGGTGGGGCGCCGGAGTAGTAGCCCGTCCAGCCGCCGAGGCGGCCGATGAGGACTTTGGCGTCCAGCAGCGTCAATTCACGAGCGGCCTCCTCGCTCACGTCCTCGCTGCCGCGCAGCAGCAGGGCGGCGCGCAGCTGCTGCACGGACAGCACTTCGGTGGCCGGGGCGTCCGGCTCCTCGGTGCCCCGCGTCTTCAAGGCTTCGGCTTGGGTGGCCACGCTGGCCAGGAGGCTAGCCCAGGTGAGGATGGCGCGGCGGTGGTGCAGCTGCGTGTCCTGCACGTGGCAGGCGCCGCCCTTCCAGGCGCGGTGGAAGTCCTCCACCCGCCAGCGCAGGCAGTAGGCCTGCAGCACCGCGAGGGCGTCTTCGGTGCCCTGCACCTCGCGCGTGGTGAGCAGCAGCCAGTGCAGGGGCCTCGCAGGCTTGCGCTTCGGCCCGCCCGTATGCCCCACCTCCCTCACCTGCACGGCCGTGAGGACGACGGCGCCCTTGCGGCCCGTCCTGCGGTCCTTGAGTTGCAGCAGCACGGGGCTGCTGCGCACCTCCACGTGGGCCCAGCGCGAGGGCTCGCCGTGGCGCGCCGGCACGTACACGCTGGTGCGCGCCAGCACCTCGCTCGCCTCGACGCAGTCCCACAGGTAGCCCTCCTCGGGCGCCAGGCAGCGCCGCTCGTGGGCGGCGCGAATGGTGACGTCGTGGCGAGCGCGCACGCTGTCGGCCCAGGCGAGCGCCTCGTGGAAGTCCGCGCCGCGGTCCATCTGCAGCCACAGCCGCAAGCGGCCGGGCGCCGTCCGGGCGGCCGCCACCGCCCGCGCAGCCACGTGCAGCCAGTAGCGCGTCTCCTTGCGCGCCAGCGGCCGGGTGCACGCGGGCCTGGCGGGCGCTCTCTCGTCGCGCTTCCAGTACGCCTGGCCCAAGAGCCCCAGCACCTCGCCCGTGGGCGCCACGCCCAGCGCCGTCATCACCTCCAGCCCGCGCGCGCCCGCGCTGCGCTTGCCCACCGGGCCCAGGCCGCGGGTGCGGTGCGCGTCGGCGAGGCTCAAGGTGGACTGGTCCAGCGGGACGATGAGGGTGGCAAAGCCCCGGCTGCACGCGCGCTGCACGCACGCAGCCCACGCCGCGCGCCCCACCGCCAAGGCCGACACCCTCGGGTTTTCCAGGCAGCGGTAGGCCGACTGCAGCGCAGGGCCCTCCTCGAATACCTGCGTCAGCCGCCCGTGTGGCGCGGCCCGCGCGCCGGCCGCCAGCTTGCGCACGCTCGCCTCGCGCAGCGCGTGCCCCAGCTCCAGGCTCTCAAACTCCTCCTGCGCCCAGCGCCGCGGCCCCTCATCTCTCAAGAGCAGTCCCATGCCCCCTCAACAACCGAGGAGACATCGAAACGTGGCTAATGGTCAGGACCCTCTCCCAGAGGGAGAGGGGACACTGACGCAGCTGCGCTCTCTCGTGACTACTCGGCCGCCGGCAGCCGCACGGTGAAGCGGGCGCCGCCGAGCGGGCCGTCTCCCACCTCGATGCTGCCGCCGTGCTGCGTGACGATGGCGTGCACGATGGAGAGCCCCAGGCCGCTGCCGCTCGCCTTCGTGGTGAAGAAGGGCTCGAAGAGCCGCTCTCGCACCTTGGGTGGAATCCCGGGGCCCGTGTCGTCCACGAGCAGGGTCACCTCGTCCCCGTGGGCCTCGGCGCTGAAGCGCACGCGGCCTCCGGCGGGGGTCGCCTCCAGCGCGTTGAGCGCGAGGTTCAAGAGCACCTGCCGCAGCCGCTCCTCGTCCCCGCGCACCGCGCCCGCCTGCGTGGGCTCGGCCACCAGCGCCACGCCCTTCTGCTCCGCCTGACCGGAGAGCAGGCTCTGCACCCGCGCGAGCAGCGCGCCCACGTCCACCGGGTTCGGCTGGAACTCGCGCGGCCGCGCGAACTGCAGGAAGTCCTCCAGGATGTGGTCGAGGCGGCGGATCTCGTCGCGCACCAGCAAGAGCGGCTCGAGCAGCGGCTCCTGCGCCTGCGCCTCCAGCTTGCGCACCCGCCGCTCGAGCACCGTGAGCTGCAGCGCGGCCGCATTCAGCGGGTTGCGGATCTCGTGGCTCAGTCCGGCCGTCAGCGTGCCCACCGCCGCGAGCTTCTCCGTCACCTGCGCGCGCCGGGCGAGCTCGCGCTTCTCGCGGTGCAGCCGCACCTGGCGCAGCGCCTGCTCCAACGTGAGCAGGAGCTCCGGCGTCGCACACGGCTTGAGCAGGTACGCGCACGCCCCCGAGCGCACCGCCGCCACCGCCGTCTCCAGCGTGCCCAGGCCGGTGAGCAGCACCACCTCGCCGTCCGGCACCTGCTCCTTGAGCCGCGGCGCGAGCGCCGTGCCCTGGCCGTCCGGCAGCCGCAGGTCCACCAGCGCCACGTCGAAGCCCGCGCGCGCGCGCTCCAGCGCGCCCGCGCAGCTGCCCGCGGTGGAGACGTCGTAGCCCGCGTCCTCGAGCAACTCCTGCATGTTGTCGAGCAGCTGCGCGTTGTCGTCCACCACCAGCACGCGCGGGCGGTGGGGCACGGCGGCCTCCTGCAGGTGCGCGGGCCTCACGCGCGCCCCTCGTGCGCCTGCTCCAGCGCGGCGAGCAGCTTGCCCGTGTCGAAGGGCTTGGCCACCACGGTGCCGCCGAAGTCGTGGGGCAGCGCCTCCGGGTGGGCGGTGACCACGAAGGTGGGCAGCTCGGGGAAGCGCTCGCGCACGCGGCGCAGCGCCTCGCCGTCGGGGCCGCCGGGCACGCGCAGGTCCACCAGGGCCGCGAAGGGGCGCAGCTCCTCGAGGCGCGCCATCTCCAGCAGCGAGGAGGCCGTCACTGCGGTGAAGCCCTTGCCGCGCAGCACCTCGGTGAGGTTGTCGAGCAGGCCCGGATCGTCCTCCACCAGCACCACCAGCCCGTCGCGCCGTGCGCGCGAGAGCAGCTCCACCAGCGCGCGCATGGGCACCGGCTTGGGCAGCACCGCGAGCACGCCCTCGTTGCGCGCGCGCTCCAGGTCGCGCTCGCCCGGATGCGCGGTGATGACGATGGCGGCAAGGCCCGGGTCCACCTTGCGCAGGTGGTGCACCGCCGCCGCGCCGCTCATCCCCGGCATGCGCATGTCGGTGAGCAGCGCGTCGTAGCGCTGGCGCTGCGCGGCCTGCAGCGCCTCCTCGCCGGTGGTGACCACAGTGGTCTCGTGCCCCGCGTCCTCGAGGATCTCCGCGAGGTTCTCCGCGAAGGCCTGGTTGTCGTCGAGCAGGAGGAAGCGGCCCATCACTTCACCTCTCCCGAGACGGGCAGCCGCAGCTCGAAGCGCGCGCCTCCGAGGGCTCCTGCCTTGGGCACGTACGCGATGCTCCCTCCGTGGCGCTCGAGGATGCGGCGCACCAGCGAGAGCCCGAGGCCCAGCCCGCGCGCCTTGGTCGTCATCAGCGGCTCGAAGACGCGCGCGCGGATGGTGGGGTCCAGCCCGGGCCCGCTGTCCTCGAGCGCGAGGCGCACCTCGCCGTCCGCCTGCGCGGCCGTGAGCCGCACCTCGCCGCTCTCGCCGAGGGCCTGCACGCTGTTCTCCACCAGGTTCACGAACACCTGGCGCAGCTGCACGGCGTCGCCCTGCAGCGTGGGCAGCTGCGCGAGCCCCTCGCTCTGCACGCGCACGCCCTCGGGGCGGGTGACGGCCTCGAGCGCCGAGTCCCACACCTCCTGCAGCTGCACCGGAGCGCGCGCGAGCGGGCGGTCGCGGATCATGTCCAGCAGGCTGCTGACGATGTGGTTCGCCACGCCCACCTGCTCGCCGATGCGCTCCAGGTGCTTCGCCACGCGCGCGTCCTCGCTCGCCGCGGGGCGGCCCTTGAGGATGAACAGCGAGGTCTCGATGACGCCCAGGGGGTTTCGCAGCTCGTGGCCGATGGAGCCCACCAGCTGGCCGAAGGTGGCCAGGCGCTCGGCGCGCGCGTTCTGCGCGAGCAGGTCCTCGCGGTAGGTGTGCAGCATGATGGCCAGCTCCAGGTCGAGGATCTTCCCCAGCGCGCGCCGCAGCCGGGTGCGCTCTCCGTCCTTTCCCTGGAGCGACTCGTCGAGCACGTCCGTCAGCTCGCGGCGCAGCAGGTTCATCGCGCCGAACATGTAGTGCTGCGGCAGGCTGATGCGCACGTGCACGCGGCCGATGCGGCAGCGGCGCTCGAAGTAGGCGTCGTCCCAGGGGCCCTGCAGCAGGGTGTCCATCCAGGCCTGCAGCGTGACCTTCAGGTGCCCCACCTGGCTCTCGCCGCCCTCCAGCGCCTTGCGCGCCTCGGGGTGGTCCAGGATGCGGCGGTAGAAGACGTCCGCGATGCGCTCGAAGTGCGCATTGGCCAGCGGGTGCAGCGCGCGCAGCGCCGCGCCGTCGTCCTCCGAGAAACCGACGTAGTGCTTGAGCTCCTCGAACACGTTCTCGGGCATGGTGAACCTCAACGCTAGCGGGCGCTCGGGCCATTCGCGACGGGGAAGCGCAGGGAGCTCGGCCATGGCGTCCGCCCTGAGCAAAGCCCGGGCCTGCGGTCCCCGGGGCGCCTCAGGGGGCGGCGCGCCCGCACTGCGCGCAAACCCTGCGCCCCGGCGCAGCCTCTGCGCCCTCACGCGGGGTGCAGGCGAGCAGGCAGGCGGACGGCCGCAGGTCCCCAGGCGCGCGCGGCGGGGTGCGGCCCGCGTGCGAATGCCGGCGCCGCGACGGGGCTTTGCGTTATGAGCAGGCCCCATGAACGAGCTCCGTCCAGTCCAGCTTCCCCGGCCCAACGACGCGTGCTGGTGCGGCAGCGGGGAGAAGTACAAGAAGTGCCACCGCGGCGCGGACAGCGTGGCGGTGCGCAGCGAGCGCTCGGGGGCGGACGCGCGCCGGCTCAAGCCCGGCCTCATCAGCCCGCGCCGCGAGGTGCCCGCGAACATCCCGCGGCCCGACTACGCGCGCACCGGGCGCCCGGCGCGCGGCGGCGAGGCGGACGACGAGAAGGTGAAGCTCACGGGTGAGAAGCTCGAGCGCATGCGGCGCGCCTGCCGCGCCGGCGCGGACATCCTGCGCGAGGCCGGCACCCACGTGCGCCCGGGCATCACCACGGACGCGCTGGACGCGCTGGTGCACGAGCTCACGCTGAAGAAGGGCGGCTACCCCAGCCCGCTCAACTACCACGGCTTCCCCAAGAGCGTGTGCACCTCGGTCAACGAGGTCATCTGCCACGGCATCCCGGACAACCGCGCGCTCGAGGAGGGGGACATCGTCAACCTCGACGTCACCATCTACCTGGACGGCATGCACGGCGACACCAACGCCACCTTCGCGGTGGGCAAGGTGGACGACGAGAGCGCGCGCCTGATGCGGGTGACCTACGACTGCCTCATGCGCGGCATCGAGGCGGTGAAGCCAGGCCGGCCCATCAGCGACATCGGCCGCGCCATCGAGACGCTCGCCACCGAGCACAAGCTCGGCGTGGTGCGCGCCTACTGCGGCCACGGCATCGGCGAGCGCTTCCACACCGCGCTGCAGATTCCGCACTACTACGAGAAGGAGGCGGACACGGTGATGGAGCCCGGCATGGTCTTCACCATCGAGCCCATGCTCAGCCTCGGCGACTGGCAGCACCGCACGTGGAACGACGGCTGGACCGCCGTCACCGCGGACGGCAGCCGCAGCGCGCAGTACGAGCACACCGTGCTCGTCACCGACACGGGCGTGGAGATCCTCACCCTGCCCACGGGCAACTGAGGCGCTGCCCGCGCGCGCTAGTTGGCGCTGAAGTCGCCGATGCCGTTGCAGGTCTGCTGGCACTGGCTGGTGCTCAGGTAGCAGTGCGCCACGTACTCGTTCGCCGTGCCGGCGAAGAGGGTGCAGCGCCCGCCGCGGCCCGAGCCCGTGCAGCCCTGGGTGGCGGAGAAGGTGCCCTTCTCGCCCGAGCACTCGGCGGAGGCGGTCTGCCCCGCCCAGCTGCTGCCCACGTAGGTGTAGCAGGTGCTCGGCGGGCTCTGCGGGTTGTCGCAGGCGCCGTAGGCCGTCGCGGTGCCGCCGAGGTGCGAGCTGCTGCCGCCCGTGCCCCCGGTGTCGCCCGTGTCGCGTGGGCCGGTGGTGTCGTCGCCACCGCAGGCGGTGAGGGCGAGGGTGAGCGAGAGGGCGAGGAGCTTCAGGGTGCGGTTCATGCGTCGGGTTCTCCGTGCTGCGAGGTGCAGCCGGAGTACCGGGCGCTCGTGATACGCGCGTGACGCGCGCGCGAACCTGACCTCAGTCGACCAGAGCCTGCGAGCGCAGCCACGTGCGACAGCGCTCCACCAGCACCTTCGCGTCATCGAGCGCCTGCGCGGTGCCCGCTGCATCCAGCACGAAGGCCGCGTCGTAGTCGGCGGACTCGCGATAGCGCTGCAGTCCTGCATACAGCCGGCTCGTGTCGGGGGGCAGGACCGCGGTGCGCACGTAGAGCAACGAGAGAAGGTGCGCCACGCCGCGATGGCTGACCGGCGCCTCACCGGCGGCGAGGCACAGTGCTCGGGCGAAGTGGAAGGCAGCGTAGTACGCGCGCGATGCCGCGTCGTACGGAAGCTGCGCCTGGACCAGGGCCTCGGCGGCACTGAGCGCCTGGTCGCCCCGCTCAACCTCCAGCGCCACGTTCAGCCGCAGTTGCTCGGGGGTCACAGCGGTCGCTGCTCCCGCTCGAGAGACTGGGCAAAGGGGCTCGCGATGCGCTTCAGGTACGCGTAGTGCTCGGCCGAGTACACGGCAGGCGAGAGCCACACTCCGTCCTGCACCGCGACGTCACCCGCGAGCTGCGCCGCCTCTCGCTCTTCGAGACCACTTGCGCCGTGGATGAGCACCAGCACGTCCACGTCCGAGTCTTCGTGCGCATCGCCTCGCGCGCGGGAGCCGAACAGGGCGACGCGCTCCAGCCTGTTCCCGAAACGTTCCAGGAGCCGGGATTTGTAATTGCCCAGCGCCCGTTGCAGCTCCGGGCTCAGCGGCATCCCTGTGCTCGCGACGACCATGTCTCTCACCCTAATGCTCGTGAGAGGCCTGCGCCAGCGGCAGCCTGGCCGCACCCGCGTTCAGCGCTTGGGCTGCAGCGTCACGTCCACCTGCACGGCCTCGCCGGTGGAGACGCAGCGGCTGAGCTCCGCGTCCAGGAAGCCCTCGGCGCGCACGCGGATGCGGTAGCAGGCGGCGGCCACCGGGCTGAAGAGGGCGCTGCCGGCGGTGTCGGTGGTCTGCCGGCCGAAGGGCGTGCCGTCCACGTCCACCTCGGCGCCCGGCAGCAGGCGCCCCGCGTCGTCGCGCACCACCACGGTGAGGCTCGCGGCGCTCTGCAGCGTCACGTCCCCTACGTCCGTCACCTGCGCGGGCTGCAGGTCCACCGTGAGGTAGAGCGCCTGCGAGGGAGAGCCCACCACGTAGAGCGTCACGCGCGTGGCCGGCACGTCCGGCACCACGAAGCGTCCCTCCGCGTCCACGCCCACGGTGGCCAGCGGCGCGGCGCCCACGCCGCCATCCGCGCTCGCCGCGTCTCCGGGCAGCACGCTCACGGAGGCCACCGCGGGGTCCGCCCCCACCACGCGCCCGCGCAGCTCCGCGCGCCCCAGCGGCTGGTTGTGGAAGCCATCGCCGCAGGCGGCGAGCAGCACGAGAAGCGAGACCGCGGTCAGGGTGCGCATCAGAACCGGTAGCCTCCGTAGAGCCCTGCGCTCGCCATGGGCACCGTGCGCGTCTGCCCGTCGAGCGGGAGGAAGCTCCACTGCACCTGGCCCTGCAGCATCAGCACCAGGTGCCGGCTCACCGGGAGCGAGGCGGCCGCGAGCCAGCCGGGCGCGAGGGTCAAATAGTGCTCCTGCTCGGTGTAGAGGGGCAGGGTGAAGCCGCGCTCCATCCACAGCGCCGCGAGCCGCGGACCCGTGGAGAGCCCCACCGGGCCGAGGTACCAGGTGTGCCCCACCGCGGCGCCCACGGAGATGGTGCGCTGGCGCATCGGCACGCTGCCGCCCGTGGGCACGCTCAGCGCGTGCGAGGCCCCGCCCGCCGCCGCGTCCGCCCACACGTCCAGCCTCCCGTCCAGCAGCCGCTCCGGCATCCACACGCCCGCGCCCGCCATCAGCGCGCCGGGCAAGAGCTCCTGCCGCGTGGAGCCCAGCGAGGTGAGGGCCTGGCCGCCCACGAGCAGCGTGGTGCGCGCGCGCGCCTCGGCGACGAGCAGCCCCTCCAGCTCGCGCCGCTCTCCGGGCTGCAGGTCGAGGCTGCCGCTCCACAGCCGCTGGCCTCCCTTGAGCAGCTCCACCTCGCGCTTGCCCGCGGGCACGCTCACGCCGCCGGGCAGCTCGCCGGCCGCCTTGCCGTCCACCTTGAGGGTGAAGCCCTCCAGCCGCCCGCCGTAGCTGAAGAGCTCGGGCTGGCCGGGGCGGGTGAGCTCGCCGGAGAGCAGCACGGGGTCTGCGCCCACCTCCTGGATGTGCGCGCTGGGGCGCTGGCGGCCCTGCGTATAGGCGTAGGTGCGGCGGCGCGCGTAGTCGTGCGCCTCGGTGGCGCTCACCGCGCCGTCCAGGTTGCGGTCGCCGCTGCCGTCCAGCGCCTCCACGAGGAAGTGCGTGTACACGTCGTTGGCCAGCGCGTCGTCCTCGCGCGCCGCCTCGCTCCAGTCGCTCGCGCTGAGCACGAGCGAGGCGCGGCTGCCCTCCTCGAGCGGAGGCGGGGGCAGGGGGCCCTTGAGCCGCTCCAGCTCCGCGCGCACCTGCGCGGGCAGCAGGCTCTTGCCGCTGCCCGAGTGGCAGGTGGCGAGCACCAGCACGCGCCGGCGGCTGGTGAGCCGGCCGAGCGCGTCCTCCAGCTCGCGCGTCTCCAGCGCCGTGTCCGCCACCTGGGCGAGCTGGGCGTCGCTGGTGACGAGGAAGCGCTGCAGCTCGCCACGCACGTCGCGCGCGAGCGTGCCGTGGCTGGACACGTAGATGAGCACCACGTCCTGCTCGCGCAGCGGCCGCGCCTCCAGGTCCCCGAGCGCCTTGCGCACGCGCTCGCGCGTGGCGGCCTCGCCGGTGAGCACCGTCACCTCGCGAAAGCCCCCGCGCTGCGGGTCGCGCAGCACGCGCGCGAGGTCCTCCGCGTCCTTCTCCGCGTAGCGCAGGTTGCCCCAAGCCCCGTCCTCGAAGTGGCCGATGCCGATGACCAGCGCGTAGCGCTCGCCGCGCTGCGCCTTCTGCAGCGCGCTCGCGTCCACGCGCGCGCGCACCAGGCCTCCCTTCTCGCGCGCGGCGCTGGAGGCGCAGGCGCACAGCAGCAGGAGGGAGGAGAGCAGCAGCGGACGCACGAAGAGGGGGAGGTTCGGCACGGGGAGGCTCACGGCAGAGTGTGCCCCGGCTCTACGCGCACGTGAAGCCGGGCCACCACGGTGCCGCCGGCCTCGCGTTCACCCGCGAGCGCCGCCTGCAGCTGTGCGGGCTCCTCCGACACGCTCTCGCCCGCGGGCGCCACCACGAGCGCGACGGTGAGCGGACCGGACTCTCCCTCGAGCGACACGCCCGCGAGCTCGCCGCCCTCGTCCAGGTCGTGCGCGCCCGGCTGCAGCGTGAAGCGCCCCAGCACCCGCGGTGCGCCCTCGGCCGCCTGCATCACCAGCAGCGCGCGCGCGGGCTCCTCCGCCGTGTAGCGCAGCAGCAGCACGCCCTCGGGGGGCAGCGGCTCGCCCTCGGCCACCGGGAGCACGCGCCCGTCCGGCAGCTGCACCGTCGCGCTCAGCTCGAGCGAGACCGGGCGCTGGCCCTTGATGCGAAAGCCCTGCTCCTGCTCGCCGCGCCAGGGCGCCACCCGCACCACCACCAGCGCGAGCGCCGCCACCGCCGCGAGCCCCACCGCGCGCGCGGCCCATGCGCGGCGCGGCGCGCGCCGCTGCGGCTGCTGCTGCACGGCAGGGCCCAGCTCGCGGCGCACCCGCGCCCAGCCCAGCTCCTCGCCCGCGTCCTCCCGGGCCAGCGCGCCGAGCGACTCGTCCGCGAGCGCCTCCAGCGCGTCGCCGCCCTCGGGGCTCCCGGCGAGGAAGGCCTCGCACACCTCGCAGGGCTGCGCGAGGTGGCGCGCGAAGTGGGCCACCGCCGCGGGCTCGCGCCGCTGCAGCGCCGCCCAGCTCGCGGCATCCAGGTGCTCGTGCTCAGCCATGGCTCACTCCACCTCCGAGGCGAGCAGGCGCCCCAGCAGCTCGCGCTTCACCCGCGCCCGGAAGCGCTCCAGGCGCATGGTGATGGCGCTCTTGCCCAGCCCCAGCCGCTCGGCGATCTCCCGCGCGCTCAGCTCGCCCTCCACATAGAAGAGCTCCGCGGTCTGCTTCTCGGGCCCCTCGGGCAGCTGCGCGATGAGGCTGCGCACGATGGCCGCGCGCCGCTCCAGCGCGAGCGAGGGCGGCAGCGCGGGCGCCACCTCCTCCTGCTGCTGGGAGAGCGCCTCGGCCGCCTGCGCCCGCGAGCGCACGCCGCGCGAGAGCGCCAGCGCGTGGTTGCGCGCGATGGTCACCAGCCAGCGGCTGAAGGCCTGCGGGTGGCGCAGCCGCGGCAGCTCCTTGTAGGCGCGCACGAAGGTGTCCTGCACCACGTCCTCCACCTCCGCGGGGCCCAGCGCGGTGAAGCTCTGTGCCACGCGCCGCACCGTGGGGCGGAAGCGCCGGTACAGCTCGCGGAAGGCAGCCTGGTCGCCCTCGGCCGCCTGCGTGATGAGTGCTCCGAGCTCGAGCTCCCTCACGCCCACCCTCCGCCGCCGCTCGGCTCGCCCTGCACACTCCCTCCCTCATCGCGGATGCCTCCTGCTGCGCCGTGCAGGCGCGTGTAGGCGCGCTTGCTTCGCAGGGAAGGAGTGCGCAGGACGCGAAACGGCCACGCGCACTCCGGCTTCCGAGAGGCCGTGGCCGATTTAATTCCCCCGACTCTCTTCATTTCGAACCCGGGGCTGACTCCCCGGGGGCGCCGGTCCGGGACGCCCCCACCCGGGACACATCGAGGAGACACACCCATGCGCAAGTCCCCCCTGCTGCTCCTGCTCGCCGCCCCCCTGCTGGGGGCCTGCTCCACCGACACCGTGTCGGTCGGTGTGAGTGCCCGCGTCGGCAGCTCCACCACCACCGCCGCGAGCCGCCTGATGGCCCAGGGCACCGTGAGCCCGCAGGTGGTGCTCAGCAACGGCATCGAGGTGCAGCGCGTGCGGCTCGTGGTGCGCAAGCTCGAGCTGCAGGATGCCGCGACCGCCGCGGCCGTGAGCACCGCGGACGCGGGCAGCTCCGACGACGACGGCTCGGGGCACGAGGGCGAGTTCGAGACGGGGCCCTTCCTCATCGACCTCTCGGGTGCGGCGCTCGAGGGGCAGCTCGTCTCGCTGCCCGAGGTGAAGGTGCCGGCGGGGGTGTACGAGGAGATTGAGTACAAGATCGGCGTGCCCTCCGCCAGCCAGGTCGGCAGCGACGCGGCGCTCGCGGACATGGCCCAGCGCCAGGCCTCGGCCATCATCGACGGCACCATCGACGGCGAGGCCTTCAGCTTCGTCTCCGGCGTCAGCGTGGAGCAGGAGCGCGAGGTCACCTTCGAGGTGGGCGGCGCGCGCGACGAGAGCGTGACCATCAACCTGGACGCGGCGAAGTGGTTCCAGGACGGCTCCGGCAACCGCCTCGACCCGCGCGTGGCCGGCAACCGCTCGGCCATCGAGAACAACCTGCAGAAGTCCATCGACGCCTTCGACGACCACGACCGCGACGGCCACGAGGACCACGACGACGACAGCGCGGGCGATGACCACGGCGGCAGCGACGGCGGCCACGGCAGCGACGACGGCGCGAACCACACCTAGTCCCGCCGCGTGAGCTTCCCCTCCCTCTGCCCGGGGGAGGGGCGGGGTGAGGGCGCCCGGTCCCCCCGGCGCCTTCACCCCATTCTCTTTTTCAGGGGTCGAGGACTCAGGGGTCCAGGACCATCCGCCGCAGCAGCCCCTCGAGCGCGACCTCCGGGTCCGCGCACAGGCCCGAGTGCACGGCGGAGGTCTGCAGGATGGTGCTGCGCGGCGCGACGAGCCAGTGGAAGCGCTCCTTCTGCGGCAGCTGCCCGATGGGCCCCGCGTCCTTCCCGCCCGCACAGACGCGCGGGATGCTCTCCAGGTGGCTCCTCACCAGCTCCACGTCCGCATTCGGCGAGAGCGCGGCGAGGCGGCCTGCGTCCAGCGCGATGCGCGCGGCGAGGAAGCGCCGGGTGAGGCAGTAGAGGATGACGCCGGCGTTGATGAACTCCTCGCGCTCCACGCGCGGCACCACGCGCACCAGCGCGTAGTCAAACGAGCTGAGCGCGGGCACGGGCGGCCTCCTCGATGAAGACGGGCGCCGCCGAGAGGCGCTCGAGCAGGAAGTCCACGTAGGCAGCGCGGTGCGCGGCCACGTCCGGGAAGGGCACGTCGCCACCCAGCCATCCCTCGGGGATGGCGGCCACGATGTCCCGCACGCGCTCGGGGGTGAAGTGCGCGGCCATGCGCGCCCACTCGCTGCGGATGCGCTCGGGCTCGGACCAGGGCAGCAGCACGTGGTCCTTGATGGGGCCGAAGGGCGTGCGCGCGCGCTCGCGGTAGCCGTCCCACGCGTGGTGGAAGTAGAGGCTCGCGCCGTGGTCGATGAGCCACAGCGCCCGGTGCCAGCACAGCATGTTCGGGTTCTTCGGCGTGCGGTCCACGTTGGTGACGAAGGCGTCGAAGGCGACGACGGCGCTCGCGGTGGCCGCGTCCGGGAAGGGGCCGGCGAGCGGGTCGAAGGTGATGGAGGCGGGCAGGTAGTCCATCGCCAGGTTCAGCCCCGCGCTCGCCTTGAGCAGGTCGCGGATCTCCGAGTCCGGCTCGGCGCGCCCCAGCACCGGGTCCAGCTCGAGCAGCACCAGCTCCGGCACCTTGAGGCCGGCCGCGCGCGCGAGCTCTCCGGAGATGAGCTCGGCGATGAGTACCTTCACGCCCTGGCCCGCGCCGCGAAACTTCACGACGTAGAGCCCGGCGTCGTCCGCCTCGAGGATGGCCGGCAGGCTGCCGCCCTCGCGCAGCGGCGTGACGTAGCGGGTCGCAGTGACCGTTCTCAACATGCGCCCTGCTGTATCACCGTCCCCGCTGCCGCGGGGGGAGCGACGTGCGGCCGCCTCAGCTCACGCGGCTGAGCGGCAGCCGGCGCGTCACCTCGAGCAGCGTCACCTGGCGCTCGCGGCGGCTCACCACGTACAGGCCCACGTAGTCGCCCGCGGAGACGAAGCCCTCGCCCTCCTCGGTAGGCAGGAGCGCGAGCGCGCGCCGCTGCAGCTCCGACTCGATGCGCGCGAAGGCCTCCGCGGGCACCTGCGCGCGCTGGGCGTTCGCCGTCGAGGACACGAAGACGTGGAAGGTGCGCAGGGGGAGGGCGTGCATGGGGAGGGGCGGTGTACCCAATCCCCGCGGTGCGCGGGAATGCCCACTCGTCGCAGTGCACTTTGCAGCGTTGAGCGCTGAGCAGCAGCGGGCGGGCCGCGCCCTTGCGCTGTCGCCTAGCGCAGCGTGGGCGCGCGCAGGCGCGAGAGGAACCAGGTGCCGCGGCGGGGCTTCTCGCCGCCCTGTGTTCCGCCGCTCGTCGAGCGCGAGTCCTTCAGCGGCTGGCGGAAGAGGGTGCACAGGCGCTCGGCCTGCTCGCGGCTCGCGCAGTTGTAGAGCTGGCAGCGGCCCTCGTGGCCCTCGAGCCGCACCACCCACTGGCCTCCGTCCTCGTGCAGCGTCGCTTCACCGAAGGGCATCGAAGATCCCGGACAGGTTGCGGTGGTCGCAGGCCGGCACGTCCGAGAGGCCGTCGTCCTCGCGCAGCGCGTTGCCCCGCTGCGCCTGGAGGCGCTCCTGCCCGTCCGCGTCCCGTCCCACCTCGATGTCGATGCCCGCGCCCACCGGCGGCACGAAGCGCAGCCGCCACGCGCCCACCTTCAGCGCGAAGAGCACGCTCACGGGCGCGTAGTGCTTGAGCACCCCGCCCATCTCCACGCCCACCTTCTCCACCCGGCCGCCGTCCTCCGAACGACGCAGGCAGATGAGGCGCGCGTACTGCGGGGGCTCGAGCTCGGTGGGAAGCGTCTGGGGTGATCGGGATCGGGAGCGCATGGAGTGTCCGGAGTCCTCCAGTGATCAAGTTCCGCGCCAGCGCTGTCCTTCGCCGGACAGCGCTGGCCCCGCCGCGCAAGCCCCCGTCCTCACTGGGCTCGCGCGGGACGCGGCGGGGGTGCACCCCGATCAGGCCGCGCCGGCGGCCGTAAGAAGGAAAGGGCGGATACGGAAGGAATTCCTGTGCGTGCGTCGACTACCAGCTCACACTCACCAGGCTGCTGCTGCCATCCGGCCCGAGGCGCGCGCGCCCCACGCCGCCCTCCACGCCGCACAGGTGGTGCACGTACACGAGGCAGCCCTCCCACAGCGCGTAGAGCGCGTCCGGCACGGGCTCCGCGTGCACGATGCCGAGGCTCCCGGTGCGCTCGGTCTCCGGCGTGTAGAGCAGCACCGGCCCGCGCAGGAGCAGGTTCGCCACCAGTCCCAGCCGCTCGTACACGCCCTGCAGCCGCGCGCGGTGCAGCGCGACCAGCGTGCTGACCAGCGGGCGCATCGCGCCGCTGGACACCTCGCGCGCCACCTCGAAGCCCACGCGCCGGCAGCCCTCGCGCCCCACGCCTTGGCGCAGCGCCTCGGAGAGCTCCACGAGCCAGCGGCCCGGCACCCACTGCTGCGGCGCGGGCGGCTCGCGGAAGAGCGCGGCGCTCTCCTGGGGCAGCGCGGCGAGCGTCTGTGGCAGCCGCCCGAGGCGCTCGAGCGCACTGCGATAGCAGCGCAGCAGCAGCCCCGAGCACGCGAGCGGCTGCAGTCCCTTTCTCTCTTCCTGCGCGGTCCTCACGCCTCTGCGGCTCCTCCTGCGCTCCGCGGCTCCCCACCTCGCCCGGTGGGACCTCCGGAGGCGTCGCCCCGCATATCGAGGAAGGCGCCCGCATGGGGCGCCGTCTCGCAGACTTTCGTGCACGCAGGGACAGGGGGCAGGCAGGCAGGTGGCGTCTTTGTCAGATGCAACTCGATGGCATCTGGTTCAAGGTGCGCCGCGCTCGTAGAGGATGCCGTCGTAGTCCAGCGCATAGGTGGCGACGCCGGGCACGCTGCCCAGCGAGATGATCCACCCGGGCAGGGGCGGGCGCTCGCTCCAGGTGCTTCCGTCGAAGTGCCGCAGCCGCGTCCCCTCGCCCAGCGGCATGAGCCCCACGTTGGCCCAGACGTCCGTAGCGCTCGTCCCCGCGAGCTGCGTCTCGCCGCCGCGCGCGTCCTCCCACCGCTGCTGCTCGACGAACGCACCCCCCTGCCACTCGTAGAGCGCCGCCGGGGTGCCGGCGCCGGCCTGCTGGCTCAGCGCCCACAGCCTGCCGCCCGTTCCGAAGAGCCCGACCGGCACCACGCCGGGCACGGTGCCCACGCGCGCCCACCGCTCACCATCCCAGTGCCAGACGACCGAGGGGCCCGTGGGGTAGCCGTTCGCGTCTCCCGTGAAGCCGGCCGCCCAGATGTCCGAGGGCCCGCCGCCCCACAGACGGGTGAGGTAGTCGCTGCCCAGCGCCACGTCCTGCTGCGCGAGCCAGGTGCTGCCGTCCCAGCGCCACAGCCGCGGGTGCCCGCCGTCCACGCCCACCGCCCAGGCGTCGGTGCGGCTCACGGCCCAGACGGCCCGTACGTCCTTGCCGGGCAGCGCGTTGCTCCACGCCTTCCCATCCCAGTGGTGCAGCCCCCACGCGGGGTTCCAGAGGTCATCGGACGCCACGCCCGAGCGAGGCGATTGCCCGTACTCGACGGCGGGCCCCGGCGGCAGGTAGTGCGAGCGCCACGTGCCGCCATCCCGCTCGAGCACGGCCCCGAGGTTGTCCAGCGCGAGCCGTGTGCCCGTGGGCGCGAGCACGAAGCTGGGCGACTGCATGCGCAGCGTGGCCGTGTACTGCCAGCTGCTCCCATCGAAGCGCGCGAGCCCCGCTCCCGAGCCGCCCAGCAGCGGCCCACCGGGCATGCCCCACAGCGAGTCCTGCGGATCGACTGAGCAGAGCCGGTGCCAGCGCGTGCCGTCGAAGTGCCAGGTGCCGCTCACCCAGACGTCCTTGGGCCCGGAGCCCCACACGCTGCTCCAGCGCTCGTAGCGCGGGTTCTCCCAGTCGTTCACGCTCTCCGTCTTCCACTGACGGCCGTCCCAGTGGGCGCGGTAGGTGGTCGTGGACATGGAGAAGAGGCGCGTGCCCACCACCCACACGTCGCTGGGCCCGCTCGCCCAGATGTCCGTGACGCCGGGCACCGCGCAGGGCGTCGTCTCCCAGCGCGCGCCGCTCCAGCGCTGGCAGCCGCCGGAGTGGCCCGCGAACACCGTGTCGCGGTCCACCGCCCACACACTCGCGCTGCTCTGTGAGGCCTGCTCCGGGTCGCTCACGCTCGCGCGGATCCAGCCCGGCGTGCGGCTCAGCTGCGTGCCGTCCCAGTGCAGCGCCACCTCGGGCCCCACGAGCCAGACGTCGTCCGCCGCCGTGCCGTGCACGTCCTCGAGCCGCTCGGTGGTGCCGGAGGCGAGCGCGCGCCAGGCGCTCCCGTCCCAGCGCAGCACGGTGCCCTGCAGGCCCACGGCCCAGACATCGCTCGGCGAGGCGCCCCACACGCTGCGCAGCCCGGGCGCAGCGGGCGTCGGAATGCGCGTCCAGCCCGCGCCGTCCCAGTGCAGTGCGACGGCGCGCTCCTGGCCGCCCACGGCCCACACGTCCTTCGTGGAGAAGCCCCAGAGCGCAGGCCGGATGCCCAGGTGCCCGTTGTCCGTGCACCAGCCATCCGCGACGCACTCGTGCAGGCCTTTGACTCCTCCGGAGAAGGGCTCGAATGCCTCACGGCCCGAGACGGCGGTGCAGGATGCGAGCTCCACGGGCGTCTCGCAGACGCCGGGGGTGTGGCCGTCGGCGAAGCGGCACACCTCGGTGTCGGCGCAGGTTCCACACCGCGCCTTGCCACCGCAGCCGTCGTCGTACTCCCCGCACGACGCGCGGTAGCAGACGCCTGCCGTCTGCGGGATGCACGCCCCGCCATCCGGCTGCACCACCGCCACCGTGCCGGCATCCGGCGAGGGCTGGCTCAGCGGCGGCCTCGGCGGGAGCTCCGAGGTGTCCGCGCGCGGCGGCGGCTCCACCGTGCAGCCGACGAGCCCCACCGCCACGAGCACCCACGCGCGCACTGCTCCTGCCCCACGCCACCGCCCCATCGATGTCCCCTCCCGATGACTGCCACCCGTGTACGAAGAGCGCTCGGGAACGCGCAGGTGGACGAACCCGAGTGGCGCCGCGAGCTGCCGCTAGAAGGCTGTCCGGCAGGTGCCCGAACGGCACACGGGGGTGTAGTGGGCGCAGGAGGGGCCCACGCTGCAGGTCGTCGGCAGCGTGGGGCACACCTCGGCGGCGTAGGCCGCGAGCGCTGCCTTCAGCTCCTCGACCTTCGCGCTCGCCATAGGGGCCTCGCAGGCGGACTGGCAGGGCAGCGACATCCACACCAGCGTGCAGTCGGCGTCCGTCTCGCAGCCGCCTGCGCGCGCGGATGCCATCTCCGAGAGCGTGCGCAGCACGGCGTTGCGCTGATCGAAGCACTGGGTCCAGGCGTCCTGGGCCGGGTCGGCGGGCGCCGGGGCGTCCACCTCATCGAGCGGAGCGGTCTGTTCGGCCGATTCCAAGGGTGCGCAGCCCGCGAGCAGGAGGACGAGTGCAGTGAGCGAGAGGGCTTTCACGTGAGGGCTCCGCTTCGAGTGCAAAGCGCGCCAGGCCCGCGGCTGCGCGGTGAGGACAGTGCGGAGGAGGGCTGCTGCCGACAAGCGCCGAGGACTGGATTTCAGAAGCAGTGGTGAATTCCGGAGGTGCAGTGCGCGGCCCAGAGGCGTCCATGCGCGCTCAGGGGCTGCGGAGGACGCAGGTGAACTCGCCCGCCGCGTCCTGCTCGCAGCTCGCGCGCGTCTGGGGCAGGCAGGGTGCGAGCTCACCGAGCTTGCAGCCCTCGCGCTGGTACCGGGTGATGAGCGCGTTCAGCGTCCCGACCTGCTCCGGTCTCACGGCAGCGGGGCACTGGGCGTCCAGGTTTGCAGGCACCGTTCCTCCGCAGGGATTCGCAGCCTGTGGGTCGCAGTGGCGCGCCTCGGCGACGGCGGCGACGTACTCGGCCTGGAGCGCATCGCAGCGCTCCTCGCTGGCGACCTCCGAGCCACAGCCAGCGGCCATCGCCAGCGCCGCCGCGGCGGCCAGTCCCCTCATCACTCGACTCTGAGCACCGCGCGGCTTCGTGGACATCGGGCGTTCCACCTCGTGCTCAATGCTGGCAGGCGAAGGTGCCATCCGGCTCGGCCTGGCACGGAATCGCGTCCCCGACCCCCAGCCCCACCAACGCCGCTGCGCGCACCGCGCCGCCCCACCTGCTCTTCGTCCGAGACATCTCGGGACCCTCCCTGGTTCGTGGGCGAGCGCTCCGATGCAAGCGGTCCACCACCGAGGCCACACGTGTTTCCAGGCCCCTGATCTGTCGACTCGGAGGGCAGGCCACGGGTTTCCATCAGCGCGCGCGTGGAAATCCGTGGCCCGCCGAACGCCCGGCGGAGGTCTCAGGGTGCGAGCCGCACGAGGTACACGCCCGTGCCCGCGGGCGATGGGACCGTGACGTCTCCGAAGCGCTGCGGATCCGTATAGGTCGCGAGCACGAAGCTCTGCCCGGTGTCACTCGCCGCGAGGCTCCTCGTCGTGCGGGGCCACTCGAACTCCGCTGCCGGCAGCTCGCGCACCCAGCGCACGTTCCCGTCCAGCCCGAGCTTCACGACGTGGTCGTGCTGGCCGTCGCCCCGCATCACGCCGTCGCCGAAGTCCCTGTTCTCCGAGCGATCGAAGTACAGGCGCAGGGCGCCATCCGCGCCGATCGCACTCGTGCGCAGGTCGCCGGAGTAGTACCGGGTCCACCGCAGCGTGCCGTCACGCTCCAGGATCCACACCTGGAAGACCTGCGAGTCCTCCACCGTCACGAACACGGCCGTGCCCAGCCCGCTCGTGTGACCGGACTGGCAGTACCCATGGCTGAGAACCTGCATCCAGCGCGGGGTGCTGTCCGGGTTCACCAGGATCGCGACGAGGCGGTCCCCGGCCATGCCGCCCGGGATGGGCTGACCGGCGAAGGTGGCATCACCCGCCACCGTCGTGCCGAGCAGCACCTCGCCGCTGGGGCCCACCGCGAGCGCATCCACCCCGTCATGGCCGCCGACGGAGTCGAACTTGCGCGCCCAGCGCAGCTGCAGGTCCGGGCCGTACTCCACGACGTAGCCCGCGCTGCCAGGGGTCTCGGGTGTGTCCGGCGTGGTGAGGGGGCCGGCGCCGAGGTCCGTGGTGCCGACGAAGGAGCCGCCCACGACGAGGTTGCCCGACGGGTCCACCGCCAGCGCGGTCGCTTCGGTGTGACCGGGCGCATCCAACCTGCGCAGCGCGAGCACGTTCCCCGCGCCGTCCACGTGCGCGAGCCAGCTGCTCCCATCCGAGAAGGAGCGGCCGCGGTAGGTGCAGGGCGCGTAGCGCGGCGCGATGGCGAGGTAGGCGCCCCCCTTCAGGTCCGCCGTGGCCTTCATCCCGCACTGCTGGTACTCGGCATCCACGGGGCCCGGGTGCGTGAGCGGACCGGGCGTGAGCGCGTAGCTCCAGCGCACCGCGCCGGAGCTCGACACGCGCGAGAGCCAGGTCGTGCTGTCGCTCCTCCCGTTCGAGGTCGTGACGAAGAGGTCCTGGGAGGCCGGGTCGAGCGACACCATCCCGGCCCTCCAGCCCGCTGCGTCCGGCATCCGCCACGCGCCCTTCACCGTGCCCGTCTCGGTCTCGCTCACCACCACGAGCTGCGGGCGCTGACTCGAGGTACCCGCCTGGCGCGAGGCCACGTCGGTGCCGTCGCTCGAGGTGGCGACGAGGAGGAAGTTGAGCTCCCCGTTGCCCTTCACCGCGGACGTCACGTCGTACTCCATCCAGCTGCCGCTGCTCACCGCGCCCTTGTCGCCGAGCGCGGCGCCGCTGGGCGCGGGCCGCGTGTTCCACGTCACCGTGGACTCGCTCCAGCCACCTGCCGTGAGGAAGAGGCGCGGCCCATCCGCCGAGCCGTCCGTCGCGTAGAGGCGCAGCGTGGCGCGCGTCACCCGGCCGCTCACGTTCGTCACGCTGAAGCGCAGCAGGCTCTCGGACTGCGGCGAGAGGTCTGCCATGAGCGTGGAGGAGGTGCCGAAGTTCGTCGTCGGAGCCCCGGCCTCCACGCGCGCATCGGCGGTCGCTCCGAACGTCGCGCTCGCGCTCAGCTCCTGCGCCTGCGGTGTCACGTCCGGTTCGGCGTCACCCGTGTCCTGCGGTCCTCCACAGTGCGTGAGCATCCCCACCGCCACCACGCCCCCCACTGCCCGCCACAGCATCCTGCGCCCCATGCCTGTCCCCCTCCGCGCAACCTGCGCCACAGGAGGAGCGCGCAGGTCCTCGGAGGTGGACGAAGCGGCGCGCGGCTCTTCACGGCGCCTGCCTGCCTTCCAGGCGGCAGGTGGTCCCACGCAGAACACGGGGCTTCCGCTGGGCGCGCCCTAGCCGATCGACCGGATGTGGAGGGTGGACTCGCGCACGAGCTCGCGCAGCGTCACCGCCCGCGCCGCGTGGTCCACCGCGTAGCGCGCCTCGTATGCGCCGAGGCGCAGTGGGAACAGCTCCGGCTCGCCCTCGTCGCCGTAGCGGCGCAGGGCGGCGAGCCCGGCCACCTCTTCCAGGTGCTGGAGCAGGCGCCGGCGCACCCCGAGCCTGCGGGAGGACGGCAGGGCCAGGAGGGAGCGCTCGGCGTCGGGGCTGATCTCGATGCGGTAGGACATGGGCGGGGCTGCGCAACGACGAGACCCCGCGACCCATCGCTCGCTCACGAAGGGCGGGGCCGCACTCGCTCGGACTGAAGTCGTGCAGCCACGCTGAATGCGAGCGCTCAGGGAGCCACGCCCACGCAGACGAAGCCGCTCCCGTCCTGCTCGCAGCGGAAGGTGGTGCGCAGGGGGCAGGGGACGGGTGGCCCCAGCGTGCAGCCCATTTGCTTGTACTGCTCCACGTAGCCCAGCAGCTGCGCGGCCTGGTCCTCGGGGAAACCCCCGATGCACTGTGTCTCGAGCGACTCGGGCGCGCGGCCCCTGCACGGGTCCGGCTCGTCCGGGTCACAGCGGCGCGCCTCGATCGCCGCGATCAGGTACGCGTGCGCGAACTGCTCGCACACGCCGGCGTCGGAGGGCCCCGCATCCGGCGCCTTGCTCGAGCCGCCACAGGCGCTCAGCAGCACCGCTGCCAGCACGGCTCCGTGCCTCACGCCCCTCGTCGCGTGCATCTCCGTCCCCGGGTGGATGGCCCCTGGGGCGGAGATGGAGGCGCGGCCGGACCCGCGCAATGCCGCTGCTCCCCGGGGGCTATGCAGGCCGTGCGGAACGCGACAGGGCGGCGGGGGCAGACGCCTTCAGCGCCGGTGCTTGCGGAAGGTGACGCGCCGGGTGTGGTGGCCGGGCGCGGCGCTCGCCGCGCCTCAGCGCCCGAGGCGCATCACCCACGCATCCCAGTCGTCGCTCGTCATCGGGCCGCTGCCGGCATCGAAGGTGCCCTCGAAGCTGCTCGCGATGAGCCAGTCCTCGCCCACGGGCGCGAGTGCGAACGGCGTGCTCCCCCGGTCCGTGCGGCACGAGGGGCGCCCCAGCTCGCGGCGGCGCTGCAGCGCACCGGAAGGCGAGAGCTCCTCCAGGACGAGCAGCTCGCAGCCCTCCGCGTGGGTGAGCCGCAGCACGCCCACCTGTCCGGCAGCGCTCACCGCCACGCGATAGTCCCCCTCGGGGACGACGTGGGCCCAGCGCAGGGCATCATCCGGTCCCACCGAGACGATGATGCCTGCGTAGCGCGCCCCGCCTGCCTCGAAGACCTGGCCGCCGAGGGTGATGCGCTCGTAGAAACCGGAGGTGGCGATGTAGCCCCCCTCGGGGGTGAGGGCGAGCTGCCCGGCTTGGACCCACGCGCGCCGCTCGCTCAGGACTTCGCCACTTCGCGACAGGACGAGGAGCTTCCCGTCATCCGTCCCCGTGTAGATGCGGTCCTGTGCATCCACCGCGAGCCCGGAGAACATGTCGCCGCCCGCGAGGCTGGTCGAGGCGTCCCGCTTCCAGAGGCGCTCGCCGCTGGCCGAGTAGCGGGTGAGGTAGCCGTTGCTGCAGCGCTCGAAGTAGCACCACGGGACCTGGGTGTTGATGATGGCCGCGTCCTCCGAATCCACGACGAGCCCGTCCACGTCACCGGTGTCCACCTGCCACTGCACCGCGCCTTCGGAGGCGACGCGGCTGAGGACGCCGTCGACGCTCACGTACACGCCGCCTTCGCGCGTGGGGGCGAGCAGGCACTGGTAGATCCCCACGCCGCGAGCGGGCAGCGGGAAGGTGCCCAGCAGCTGCCCCTGCGCGTCGAGCTTGTGCAGCGCAGGGTGGAAGTCACCGTCCACCACGACCACCCAGGTGAGGCCCGCGCCGTCTGCCGTCACGCTGCAAGCCCAATCGGTGCCGGGTCGCGGGGTGTGCTGCACCCAGCGCGCGGTGAAGCTCTCGGGCTCCGGCGCGCCACAGGCCGCGACCGCGCCGCGGTCCTGGCACTCCTGGCCCTCGGCGCAGGAGCCGCAGCTCAGCGTGCCTCCACAGCCGTCCTGCGCGTCGCCACAGCTGCGCTGCAGCTCGGCGCAGGTGCGGGGGATGCACGCGTTCGACGTGAGGTCCGGAGGCCTGGCGGGCGGCGACTCCTCCACGGGCGCGGGCTCGTACGTCCCCCCGCCGCACGCGAGCGCCAGACCTGCGAGCCCCACCCAAAACCATGTCCTCGCGTGACCCTGCTGCGGCCGCACGCCCTCACTCCTCGTCCCGATGGTCATCCCCGTCCCCGTCCCGGCAGCCCCGAGTGCGCAGGTGGGGACCCGGCGGCGCGGGCGCAACGACTCCCCCTGCGCGCCGTGTCGAGACCGTGCGGAACGCGACAGGCGTGCGGGCGAGCCTTAGGGATGCGGCGTCAGGTGGAAGAGCCCGTCGAGTTGCGCAGAGAGCAGCGCCTCGCCGCCCGGGGGCAGCAGTGTGAGCCCGGTGGTGCAGGAGTTCTGTGCCTCCGCGTCGCCTCGCTCCTGCGCCTCGCTCCACACGTAGGCGCCGTCCTCCACGCGGTAGCGCGCGACCACCAGGTTGGCCACCCGTTCACCGCCGCGCGGGCCTCCGCCGAGGTCCACGGGATGGAAGGTGCGCCCTGCGAAGGTGAGCAGCTCCGAGCCCCGGGCATCGAGCACCTTGCAGACGTCCACGCCCGGCGTGAGCCGCGCCCAGCGCTCCTCGCCGCCCGGACCGAAGGCGAGCAGCAGGCTCCCGTCCATGTTCTCCTCGACGCGCATCGAGCGCCCCGCCCACTGCAGCGTCCCCCGCCCCTGCATGGAGCCCTCTGCCACCAGCGTGCCGTCCCCGGCCCGCGTGAGGCCCTCGAGTGTCATCTGCGCCCCCACCGAGCGCCGCTCCCACGCCACGCGCCCGTCTGCGCCCAGGTGCACCAGCTCGGGGTCGTAGCGGTTCTCGTTGCCGAGGTAGCCCACCGCCCACACGCGTCCGTCCTCCGCCACCGCCACGCTGCGCCCGAAGGCGTCGCGCGTCCCGCGGTAGGTGTGCGCGGTCTGAAGCGCCCCGTCCGCGCCGAAGCGCGCCACGTAGCCGCGCACCTCGTAGGGCCCGAAGTCGTCCGCCGCGCCCAGCTGCGCGCTCGCGCCCGCGAAGGTCCCCGAGAGCGCGATGAAGGGGCCGGCCACCGCGAGATCCACCGCCTCCACCGTCTGCTCTGCGCGCAGCTCGCGCGCCCACAGCCAGGCACCCGCGGGCGTGAGGCGCGCGACCACGACGGTCTCGAACGGCATCTCCTCGTGTCCGCCCGTGCGGCCCTCGAAGGTGCCTGCCGGCGTAACCAGGCGCCCCTGGAAGCTCGCCGCGAGGGCCACGTGACCGTCGGGCCAGGCGGCGATGCGGTAGGTGCGCGGCTCGAAGCCCTCCTCGCAGCCCGCGATGCAGCCTCCCGAAGGCAGACCCTCCGTCCACAGCACCTGGCGCTGCGCATCCAGCTTCAGCAGCGCGTGCTGCGACTGCCCACTCCCGTCGTCCGGTAGCGCCGTGCCCTGGAAGCGTGCGGGGCCGGGCGGGTAGCGCACGAGCACGTAGGTGTTGCCGAGTGCATCGGCCTCAACCGCCATCGCCTGCACCGGGCCCTCGAAGGGGAGGTGCTCGAGCGTAGCTCCGCGCTCGGTGGCGCCTGCATCCGGAGCGCCCGCATCCGGCGCGCCTGCGTCCGGGCTGCCGGCGTCGATGTCACCGGCATCGGGGAGTCCCGCGTCGGGCCGCCCTGCATCCGGCTGTCCGGCATCGGGCCGCCCCGCGTCCGGGACGCTGCCGTCGGGCCGTCCCGCATCCGGCGCGCCCGCGTCGGGCGGCCCGGGCTGCTCGACGGGTGGGGAGGGCGGTGCGTCGTCCCCACTGCAGGCGCTCAAGGCGAGCAGCGCCGCCAATGCCCAGGCTCCCTGTCCCCTCATGTCCCCTCCCGACCTGGCAGCCCGCAGTGAAGTTGGGGCTCGCAGTCCGTAGCGGCCCGCGGCGCAGGCGGCGCCCGCTCGATGAGCAAGCGGCCCGCGCGTGGAGTGCCTCCTCAGTGCAGCTGCAGCAGGAGCAGCGGCGAGGGCTCGAGGCTCTTGCCATCCAGTTGCATCGGGCTGTCCAGCGCCGCACCCACCACCACCGAGCCTCCGGGCTGGGTGTCCAGCACGAGCGGGCGCAGCTCGGAGTCGCGGAAGTAGCGCGACCAGCGCAGCTGCCCGGAGCTCGAGTAGCTCGCGAGGAAGCTGCTCGTGGCGGACTGCGGGTAGCGGTCAAGGTCTCCCAGCACCGTCGCGTTGCCCGCGCCGTCCGCCGCGAGTCGGAAGATGTGGCCCGAGTTCATGTCGGAGAAGTCGTTCACCCACAGCTCGCGTCCCTGCGCGCTGAAGGCGCCCACCATGACGTCCGCCTGGCCCATATAGCCCTCCTCGGGGTTCACGTTGGACACCTCGCGGCCGGCGAAGCGGAAGCGGCCGAAGAAGTAGCCGCCGAACAGCACGCGGTCCTCGCGCCCCGCGGCCACCGTGTTCACCTGGCCGAACACGCCGTCGATGCGCCGGTACCACTGCAGCGTGCCCCCGGCGCTGTAGCGCGCGACGAAGGGCGTCTCGGGACCCGCGGCGCCCAGCACGTTACCGCCGCCGCCGAGCCGCCCGCCCAGCAGCACGCGGCCCTGCGAGTCTGCGGCCACCGCGAGCCCCAGCGTGTCCGTGGCGGTGTCCCCCGGCGGCAGCGTGGTGGACCAGGCGTGGGTGCCGTCCCAGTTGAACTTCGCGAGGAAGAGTCCCTCCACGCTCTCGGTGGAGTCGTAGCCGCCGCGCAGCTCGCCGCCGCCCAGGTCCACGAGGCCGGTGAGGGCGCCGGTCACGATGAGGCTGCCCGTGCCATCGGTCGCCACGTCCATCGGGGTGAGGCTGCCGGGGCGCGGGCCGTCCGCGAACTCGTCGTGCGCGAGGAAGCCGCGGCTCCACACGTGGTGCCCGTCCGGCCCGAACTTGGCGATGAAGAGACCGCGCCTCGAGTCGGCGCTGGGCAGTGGGCCGCCGCCGAGGTCCGGCGCGCCGTGGTAGTAGCCCGCGGTGAGGATGTTGCCCTCGCGCGTGACTGCCACCGCTGCGGCCCGCACGTCGTCGATGCCGTACCCCGTGAGCGCGCGGCTCCAGAGCAGGGCCCCGCTCGCGTCGTAGCGCGCGAGCACGAGCGGCGCGATGCCCTGCCACACCGGGCCTCCCACGCTGCCGTTCTCACCCCACGCGAGCACCACCGAGCCGCCCTGCCGGTCCGTCGCGAGGTCCAGCACACCCAGGCGCCCGCTGCCGTATGCGTGGTGCCAGCCGAGGGTGCCGGGCGCAGCGGTCCCGCCGCCACCACCGCTGCCCGCGTCGGGAGTGCCGCCACCGCCGCCGCTGCCCGCGTCCGGCGCGCCACCACCGCCGGTGCCGCCATCGACCGTGCCGCCGCCACCGCCGCCGGTGCCAGCGTCCGGCTTGCTGCCTCCGCCACCACCGGTGCCGGGGCCTGCGTCAGGAGTGCCGCCGCCGTCGGGGCGTCCCGCATCCGGAGTGCCTGCGTCCGGGAGCCCCGGCTGCTGGACCAGCGGCGGCGTGGGCTCCGGTTCGTCCGTGCCGCTCCCGCACGCCGCAAGCCACAGCACGGCCCCGAGCCACCATGCACTCCGTCCGCTCATGTTCCCCCTCCGCGAATCCGTCGCTGGGGAACATGGGCGTTGGACCCAGGTGCGAACAGCCGTGCATCCCCGCGAAGCGGGCGGGCTGGCTGGAGGGCAGGGCGGCGGGCGAGGACTCAGCGCGGGTGCGCGAGCGAGATGGCGGCGAGCACCAGCTCGTCCAGCTCGAAGGGCTTGTCGAGCACGCACGCGGCGCCGAGGCGCTCGGCCTCGGCGTGGGTCGCGAGGTCGCCGAAGGCGGTGATGAGGATGACGGGGGTGCTCCAGTCGTTGCGGCGCAGGCGCGCGAGCACCTCGAGCCCGCTGCAGCCCGGCATGCGCACGTCGGTGACGATGAGGTCCGGCCCGCGCGCATCGCCTTCCGCGAGCATCCCCTGCACCAGCCGGTCGATGAGCTCGGTGCCGCTCGCGGCCTCCACCACCTCGTAGCCCTCGCGCCGCAGCACCTCGCACATCAGCACGCGCATCTCGCGCTGGTCCTCCGCCACCAGCACCCGCACCGGGTGCTCGCGCGCAGTGCCCTGATGCCCCGTCCCCATCACTGTCGCTGCCGCTGCCCTGTTCACCGGCGCCATGTCCTGCGGTCCTCTGGGGCCGGAGAGCGCTGCATCCGGGAGGGCCCTGCGCCCGGACGAGGAGAGGCTTTGCACCAGGCGCGCCAGCTCGGGCGGCTCCGGCGTGGGAGGTGGCGGCGGGACGCTCCACGCGGAGGGAGCGCCCGGCCACGCGCGCCAGTGATGTCCGCGCCTACAGGTCATGGACACCTCCGCGCGCCGCGCCCAGCACGTGGCGCGCGACGGTGGCGTAGTCGCCCTCGAAGTGGTGGCCGCCGGGCAGCTCCGTCACGCTCGCGCCGGCGCGCCCCTGCAGCAGAGGGCAGAGGCTGTCCGCCTTCTCCTCGTCGCCGTACACGCAGAGCACCGGGGTGGTCGCGGGGAGGCGCGCGAGCTCGGGGAGGATGGGGTGCACGTCGCGGCCGCTCGCGCCGAGCAGGTCCATCACGTGCACCTCGTACTCCGCCTCCTGCCCGGGGCCGAGCAGGGCGAGCAGCGCTACGCGCGCGCGCATCGCCGGCGGCAGGCGCGCGGTGATGCCCGGCAGCACGTCCGCGCCGCGCGAGTAGCCCACCAGCACGAGCCGCTTCGCGCCCCACGCCTGCGCGTAGTGCGCGAGCGCGCGCCCCATCGCGTCCGCCGCCTCCTCGGGGCTGCGCTTGCGCCAGAAGTAGCGCAGCGAGTCCCAGCCCAGCACGTTGAAGCCCTGCGCGTTGAAGGCCTGCGCGAGCTCGCGGTCGATGCCCGCCCAGCCTCCGTCTCCGCTCACCAGCAGCACCAGCGCGTCCCCCGTGGGGTGCGCCGCAGGCGCGAGCACCAGCGGCAGCCCGTCCACCGGAGCGAGCGGCGCCCCCGCCTGCGCCGGCGCACCGGGCGCAGGCGGCGTCACCACCGGGGGCGGAGCCGCGGCCGCGGCCTCGGTGTCGTGCAGCAGCGCCGCCAGCGCCGCGCTCGCCGCCTCGGGCAGGGGCCCGCTGACGGGCGCGAGCAGGCGCGCCCCGGGCACCGCGCTCACGAAGTCCTCCAGCGGCGCGTCCGGCGCGGCGCGCGGCAGCACGCGCCAGGGGGCGGGCAGGCGGTGCGCGGGGCGCAGCAGCTCGTGCGTGCCGTCCGCGGTGCGCTCGCGCACCAGGCCCGAGCCCACGCACAGGCCGCGCGCGAGCGCGAGGCGCGGGAGGAAGCCCACGCTGAGCGCGCCGCGGAACGCGCCCGGCGGCGCCTGCGCGAGCGAGGCGTACGCGAGCCCCGCGCCCTCCTGCCCCATGCCCACCACCACCGGGTGCAGGTACTCGGGCAGCTCCAGCTGCTTCTGCGCCGCCTGCGCGAGTACCTCCACGTCCCCGGCCGGGTATACGCAGTGCCCGTCCTTCTTCACCGAGGCCACGTAGGCGCGCGCGTCCGCCTCGAGCACCAGCGTGCCGCCGCGCGCGAGCGCCTCGCCCAGGGCCGCGCCCTCGCCCCCCTTGTCCCCCGCGTGGTCCACCAGCAGCACCGCGGCGGAGGTGGGGGCCCCCTCGGGCCGGTACACCTGCACGCGCCCGAGGCGGCCGGCCTTGAAGCTCGGGGGCAGGGGCTTGGGCGCGGGGCCGGCGAGGGCCGGGAGCGCGAGCAGCAGCGTGGCCGTGAGGAGTGCGCGCTTCATCGCGCCACCACGCCGCTGAGGCCGCGGCTCACCAGCGCCGCGACGTGGGTGAGCACCCGCGGGAGCGCGAGCGCCCCCGGGTAGGCGAGGTAGCGTGGCGTCCACACGGGGTCGAACTTCTCCTTGTACTGGCGCAGGCCCTGGAAGTTGTAGAAGTGCTCGCCGTGCTGGAAGAGCAGGTTGCCCAGCCGGTGCCACAGGGGCGCGAGCGCGTGGCCCTCGAGGCCGCTGAAGGGCGCCATGCCCAGGTTGAAGCGCGCGTAGCCCTGCGCGCGCCCCCACAGCATCAGCTCCACGAAGAGGAACTCCATGCAGCCGCGCGGCGCGTGGGGCAGGTGGCGCATCAGGTCCACGCTCAGCTCGCCGCGCTCCGCCGGGGCCCACACGTTGGCGAAGGCGACGAGCTCGCCGTCCTTGCGCGCCACGGCCACGGGCCCCTCCGCGAGGTAGCGCGGGCAGAAGTAGCCGAGGCTGAAGCCCTTCTCGCGCGTACGCTGCCCGCACAGCCACGCGTCGCTCACGCGCTGCAGCGCAGGCAGCAGCGCGGGCACGCCCTCGCGCGGGACGAGCTCGAAGCGGAGCCCCTCGCGCTCCATCTTGCGGTGCGCGGTGCGCAGCGCGCGGCGCGAGGGGCCCTCGAGAGAGAAGTCCGCGAGCGGCACCACCGCCTCCTCGCCCAGCTTGAGCAGCGAGAGGCCCAGGTCCAGGTAGCGCGGCAGCGCGCGCGGGCCCACCTGGTAGAAGCAGCACCAGCCGTGGTGGCGGTCCACCTCCTCGCGAAAGCGCCACGCGAGCTGCGTGGCCGCGGCGTCCGGGCCCACCGGGTCTCCCATCGCCACCCAGCTGCGCCCCTCCACGCCGTACATGAGCAGCGCCTCGTCGCGCTCGCCGAAGAGCAGCGCCTTGTCCCCCACCAGCGCGAGGTGCGCCGCCGCCTCACCCGCGCGCGCCACCAGGGGCCGCGCGCGCGCGAGCGCCGCCGCGTCCGGCAGTTGCACGCGCGCGGGCGCCGGCTGCAAGAGCTGCCACATCCCGAAGAGGAAGCCCGCGCCGAGCACGCCCACGCTCGCGCGCAGGGAGCGCGGCGCGTCCGAGAGCAGCGCGAAGTGCCACCACAGCTCGTGCCCGTACTCCACGTGCCGGAAGCAGAAGAGGCTCAGGCCCACGCTCGCGCCCACCACCAGCGCCACGGCGAGCGCCCAGCCCGGCCGCAGCCGCTCCGCCCAGAGGCTGGTCTGGCGGTGGAAGCTGCGGTGGAAGGGGGCGAGCGCGAGCGCGAGCGCGAAGAGCAGGCTCGCCTCCTCGTAGTCGAAGCCCTTGGCGAGGCTGAGCACGCCGCCGGCCACCAGCAGCCCGAGCGCGAGCGCCCACGCGCCGTCGAGCCGCCGGTACAGCGCGCGCGCGAGCAGGAGCAGCGCGAGCCCCACGAGGCTGCCCAGCACGTGGCTCGCCTCGAGCACCGCGAGCGGCACGCGCTGCTCGAGGACCTGCAGGCGCGCGTGCACCGCGGGCGTCGCGCCGCTGAAGAGCAGCACCGCGCCGCCGAGGAAGGCCGCGAGCGCCGCGAGCGTGGGCACCAGCGGGGCGACGGCCGCGTGCACCCGGGCGAGCGTGCGCGAGAGCAGCGTGCGCCCCTCCAGCGCCTCGTGCCCCGCGAGCAGCGCGCTCGCCGCCGCGAAGGGCAGCACGTAGTAGACGAGCCGGTACACCACCAGCGTGCCCAGCACCGCGGGCGCCCCGAGCCGCGGCGCGAGCGCGGCGAGCACCACGCTCTCGAAGACGCCCAGGCCCCCGGGCACCTGGCTCAGGAGCCCCGCGAGCTGCGCGACGATGAAGAGCGAGAGCAGCGCCGCGAGCGAGAGCCCCGCCTCGGGCGGCAGCAGCGCGCGCAGCACCGCGGCCGCGAGCACCCAGTCCGCGCTCGCCACCGCCACCTGCGCGAGCGCGAGCGGCAGCGAGGGCAGCAAGAGCGCGTGCCCGCGAAGCTCGAGCGGCCGCGGCAGCAGCGCGCTCGCCGCGAGGTAGGCGAGGAGCAGCGCGGCGAGCCCCACCCCCACTGCGCGCAGCAGCGCAGGGGTGAGGGCGGCGAAGGGCAGGGCGGGCGCGGCGCCGGAGAGCAGCGCCCAGGCGCCGGTGGCGAGCACGCCCACCCAGAAGGTGAGGCTGCAGAAGGCGACGATGCCCGCCACCTGCCGGCTCTTGAGCCCCCACGCCGAGTAGAAGCGGTAGCGCAGCGAGCCGCCGCTCAGCCAGGCCATTCCCACGCTGTGGCCGAAGGCGTAGGCGAGGAAGGAGGCGAGCGCCACCCGGCGGTAGCGCAGCCGGCGCCCGAGGTTCGCGAGCGCCAGCACGTCGTAGCCGGTGAGCAGCAGGTAGTTGAGCGCGGTGAGGCCCAGGGCGAGCCCGAGCGCCGGCGGGCCGATGCGCCCCATCGCCTCGCGCACCGCGTCCACCGGCAGCTGGGCGAGCTCCCGGTGCAGCGCCCGCGCGGCGAGCCCGAGCAGCCCGAGCGGAATCAGCGCCAGCGCGAGCCGCAGGAGGCGCGGTCGCGGGGGCGACGAGGCCGGCAGGGGGGCGGCGCTGAGCGCGGACATGCCCCTTGCGGGAGCATCCCCCGTGCCACGCTCCCCTCTCCCCCTGGGAGAGGGTCAGGGTGAGGGACGCAGGTTTTCTCCCTGTGAAATCCCCGGCCCACACGACGGGGCACCTTGCCCCGTCGGCGCTTTGCCCCGCGCTCACGCCTTCTCTTCAGGCCTTCTCATTGATGCCCCAGGCCTCGAGCTTGCGGTAGAGCGTCTTGCGGTCGATGCCGAGGGTGCGCGCGGCGAGGATGCGGCTGCCGCCCACGGCGTCCAGCACGCGCAGCACGTAGCGGCGCTCCAGCTCGGCGAGCGGGATGAGCTCCTGGGGGCTCGCGCCCTCGGGCAGCACCTGGCTGGGGCGGTAGCTCTGGATGCGCTCGGGCAGGTCCTCCACGGCGAGCTGCTCGTAGCGGGTGAGGGCCACCGCGCGCTCGATGCAGTTCTGCAGCTCGCGCACGTTGCCGGGCCAGGCGTAGGCGAGCAGGCGCTGGGCGGCCTCGGGGGACAGGCCCGTCACGCTCTTGCCGCTGCGCTGGGCGAAGTGCTCGATGAAGCGCTGGGCGAGCAGCAGCACGTCGTTGCCCCGCGCGCGCAAGGGGGGCAGCGTGATGCCGATGACGTTGATGCGGAAGTAGAGGTCCTCGCGAAAGCGCCCCTCCTCCACCATCAGCTCGAGGTCGCGGTTGGTCGCCGCCACCACGCGCGCGTCGAAGGCCACCTCGCTGCTGCCGCCCACCGGGCGCACGCGCCGCTCCTGCAGCGCACGCAGCAGCTTCGGCTGCAGGCCCAGCGGCAGCTCGCCGATTTCATCCAGGAACAGCGTCCCGCCGCTCGCCTGCACGAAGAGGCCGGTGTGCGCGCTCTTCGCGTCGGTGAAGGCGCCCTTGGTGTGGCCGAACAGCTCGCTCTCCAGCAGGGCCTCGGGCATGGCGGCGCAGTTGAGCGCGATGAAGGGCCCCTCGCGCCGGCGCCCGCTGCGCTCGTGCAGCGCGCGCGCCGCCACCTCCTTGCCGGTGCCGCTCTCGCCGCTGATGAGCACGGTGGCCTCCGCGTCCGCCACCCGGTCGATGAGCTCGTACGCCTTGCGCAGCGCGGGGCTGTCGCCCACCAGCGTGCCCGCGGCGCCGCCCCCGTCCAGCGTGCCCACCTGGCGCCGCAGCCGCTTCACCTCGGCGCGAAGCGAGCGGTGCTGCACCGCGCGGGTGAGCACCAGCGCGAGCCCGTCCAGCTCGAAGGGCTTGGTGACGAAGTCGTAGGCGCCCACGCGGATGGCCGCCACGGCCGTCTCCATGCTGCCGAACGCCGTCACCACCACCACGGGGATGTCCGGGCGGTTGAGCACGATGCGCTCGCACAGCTCCAGGCCGCCCATGTCCGGCATGCGCAGGTCGGTGAGCACCACGTCCACGTCCTCGTGCTCCAGGTGCGCGAGCGCGTCCGCGGCGCTGGCGTGCAGCGAGGGCTCGAAGCCGCGCCGGCGCAGCCCTGCCTCCAGCAGCGCGCGCATCTCCGCGTCGTCCTCCACCACCAGGATGCGTCCAGCCATCGTGAACCCCTAGGCCCCTGAACCCGCCTCGCGGGCAGCTGCATTTCCGACCGCGCCCCCGCGCGGCAGGTAGACGTGGAAGCGGGTGCCGCCGTCGTTCACGGCGCTCTCCACCTCGATGAAGCCCCCGTGGTCCTGCACCAGGCCGTAGCTCACGCTGAGCCCCAGGCCCGTGCCCTCGCCCACGTCCTTGGTGGTGAAGAAGGGCTCGAAGATGTGGGGCAGCACGTCGGCGGGGATGCCCGGCCCCTCGTCCTCCACGCTCAGGCACACCCAGTCGAGCGCCGGGCCGTCGGGGGTCTCGGGCAGGGGGCGGTGCTGCTCGCGCACCCGCACGCGCACGCAGCCCGGCCGGTGCATCGCCTGCACGCCGTTCATCACCAGGTTGGTGAGCACCTGCTGCAGCTGCGGCGCGTCCACCTCCAGGGTGAGCCCCGGCGGGCAGTCCACCTCCAGGCGCACGCTGCGCTTCTGGGCGAGCGGCCGCAGCAGCTCGAGCGTGCGGCCCACCAGCGCGTGCGCGTCGTGCGCCACGCGCTCCGGGGCGCGGCGGCGCGCGAAGTCCAGCAGCTGGCGGATGATGCGCGTCATGCTGCTCGCCTGCTCGGAGATGATGCGCGCGCTGCCCTGCGCCTCCTCGCCCTGCACCTCGCCGCTCATCAGCATGCGCGCGCGGCCCTGCACGACGTTGAGCGGCGTGCCCAGCTCGTGCGCCACGCCGCTCGCGAGCTTGCCCACGGTGGTGAGCCGGTCCGCGTGCCGCAGGTGCTCGAGCGTGGTGAGGCGCGCCGCCGTCTCGTTCGCCAGCCGCTCGCGCGCCTCCCGCAGGCTCTCGCCCATGCCGTTCATCGCGCGCGCGAGCGCGTCCAGCTCGTCGCTCTCGCCCGCGGGCACGCGCGCGGAGAGGTCTCCCTGGGCAATCCGGTGCGCCATGTCCACCAGCCGCTCCACCGGCTCGCCCACGAGCCTGCGGCCCAGCGCCATGGAGGCGAGCCAGAACACGATGGCGATGCACCCGGTGGCGAGCGCCGTGCCCCACAGCGTGCGCCACAGGTGCGCGCGCTCGCGCACGAGGCTCTCGCTCAGCTCCAGCGCGCCGAGCCGGCCCAGCGGCCCGCCCACGCGCACCGGCACGTAGGTGACGAGCCGCGGCGGGCTGTGGCGCTCGTCCACCTGGTTCCAGCCGATGCTGCTGTCGAAGGGGGCGGCGGGCGGCGGCAGGCGCGGCGTGTCCAGCAGGTCCGCCGGGCCCTCCAGCCACACCCAGCGCAGCCGCAGGTCGCGCTGGGCGCCGTTCGCCTGCGCGAGCAGCGCGCGCGCCTCCTGCTCGCCGTCGCGCTGCCAGGCCTGCACGAAGGAGGCGCCCAGGGTGCGCCCCACGAGCCAGTGCTGGTGCTGCATGTCCTGGCGCGCGAGCGTGAGCTCGCGCTGCACCTCCACCGCCTCGAGCGCCGCGATGACGAGCACCGCGAGCAGCACCAGGGCGAGCACGATGCGGCGGGCCAGCTTCAACGCTCGGGGCTCCTTGGGACGCGGCGCAGCGGGGAGGCGTCCAGAGTGGGCGCGCGCGGGCGAAGGTGCAAGCGGGAGGGAGAAGGGCGCAGCTCCCTCCCGCTCGCGAGGGCCCCCGGGGCAAGAGAGAGACGGGGACCCACAAAGGAGAAGCGGGGTGCGCGGCCCTCCCGGGGAGGGGGAGGCGGGAGGGCGCGCGCCGCCCTGACAGCGAGGACTGCTCCCGCTGCGCTCTTCAGCGAGGCAGCGGGGCGGGGGGGGAGGGACACCCCCACCCGCGTCACCCGACTACTTCGCGGGCGCCGCGGCCTTGTCGGCCGAGGGGGCCGGCTTGGCGGCGTGCTTCGCGCTCTTCTTGTGCGTCTTGGTCGCGGCGGGCTTGGCGGCCGGGGTGGTGGCGGCCGGCTCCGCGGCGAGCGCGGTCAGGGAGAGGAGGGAGGCGGCGACGGCGGCGAGAACGGGGGTGCGCTTCATGGGGCTTCTCCAGGGAGGGCGGGCCCGCGGGGATGCGGGCACCGGCTGCCGGGGACATGAGCACCCGCCGTGCCAGGCCCCCGAGGGGCGCAAGTGGCCGGAATCTCAGGCGAAAGGGGAGGGGGCAGAGTGCCCCATTGACAGAGCGCCCCACGGGGCGCCCCCCCAGCGCGCGCCTAGCGGCGCTCCTGGTGCGGCTCGCCGACGTTGGGCGCGAAGATGGAGTCCACGCGCGCGGGGCGCTCGAAGCCGTTGGCCAGCAGCGCGATGACGAGCTGGGCCACGGGCGGCACCGGCACCAGCGCCTCGCCGCACACGTCCAGCTGGTCGATGCGCGAGAGCCCGCCGTCGCTGCGCACGTAGCGCACGCAGTTGGGGTCCACCGTCTCGGTCTTCGTGCGGGTGAGGGTGCGCTCGCGCTCGCCCCAGCGCATGTCCAGCCGATCCGGGCCCATGCGGATGTCCACCGGGTACTTGCCCCAGGTGCCCAGCACGCGCGTCACCTGGCCCTCGCGGCTCACCGTGAAGCGGCCCTCGCGCTTGTCGAAGGTGCCCTCCACGGTGCGCCCGTTCACCTTCATGTCGGTGAACACGCCGTGCCACACGCCGTCCTTCAGCCGCGCGCCGCGCTGCCCGTTCTCCACGCGCACGCGGTTGAACCACACGCCGCCCACGCGCCCCGTGGCCTGGTCCTCGGTCACGTCCGGCTGGAAGCCGAGGTTCGCGGGACCGTCCACCACGAAGGCGCCCGAGCCCAGCACCCCGCCCAGCAGGTCCGTGCTGGCCACGCTCGAGTCCACCACGTCGAAGCGCACGCCGCCCACCCACGCGTCCCCGGTGCCCGAGAGCATCAGCCCCAGCGCGATGAAGTTCGCCTGGCGCGGCACGTCCAGCACCACCTCGTGGCGCTGGCAGGGCGTGTCGCCGACGAGCGCGCGCGTCTGCATGTTGTCGAAGGCGAGCGGGTGCGCCGCGTCCCGCCCGTCCACGCGCATGAACAGCCCCGCCCAGCCCTGCACGTTCTTCGTGCGCACCACGGCGCTGTAGCGCACGCGCTTGCCGCGGTAGTCGTCCGCGCGGAAGATCTGCATGAAGGTGCCGTAGCCCGCGGGCTGGTCCACCTTGCTGCGCACGTGCGCCGCGCGCGAGCCCTCGCACGCGGACTGCGCATCCAGCGTGACCTCGTAGTGGTGCGGCGCGAGCCCCGCGAGGAACCAGCCCGGCGGCATCACCGCCACCTTGCTCGAGGGCGTGGGCACCTCCTCCACCGTCTCCGGAGGCTGCTGCTGCTGCTGCTGCTGCGCCGGCGCCTGCGCGGCCGCCGGCTGGTAGAGCGGCTTCTGCTGCGCGCGCGGGTCTGCGGGCACGGGCCCACCGCCCTGCGCCCGGGCCACGCCGCACACCCCCAGCGCGAGCGCGAGGAGCAGGGACCCTGCTGCGGCGGCGGCGGCGCGGTGGAGGGGCTGGCCTGGGCGCATCCCGGGGCTCACAGGGGGAAGGGACGCATCGACGTGAGCGCGCCCTGGGGCACCGCCACGCGGGCTTCGTAGCGGGGCACGGCGGCACCCGCGGAGGTGGGGTCCTGCACCAGCAGGCCCTGGGCGCTCGCGCTCGCGAGGCAGGAGGCGCGCGTGGCGAGGTCCGGGCAGGAGACGACGCGCGCGGGGACGTTGCTCGCGAGCCCGGGCAGGCCGCGCGGCTCCACCTGCGGCAGCTCGGTGATGGGCGCGCGCCGCGCCACCTCGGGCGTGGGCAGCGGCGCGGGGGCCTCGTGGCGCACCGCGAGGAAGGCGAGCGCGGCGGCCGCGGCCAGCGCGCCCACCGGGGCGAGCACGCGGCGCGCGAGCCGCGCAGCGGGCAGCCTCAGCAGCTTGCCGCCCATGCCGGGGCTCGAGGCGGCGACCTGCCGCAGGTCCTCCTCCAGCAGGGCCTCCACCTGCAGCAGGCGGGCGCAGGCGTCGCACGCGGCCACGTGCTCCTCGAGCGCGGCCGCCCGGGCCGGCTCGAGCGCACCCAGCACGTACGCCTCGGCGTCGTCGCGGGTGAAATGGCGATCACAGCTCTTCATCGTTCTCGTCCTCGAGTGCGGAGCGCAGCTTCTTGCGCACCTCGCACAGAATCTGGCGCACGCGCTGGGTGGAGAGGCCGACGCGCTCGGCCACCTCCGCGTGCGGTAGGTCTGGGCCCTCGTACACCAGGCGGAACACCCGCTGGGCGCCGGGGGAGCATTGCTTCAGGGCAGCGTGCGCGCGCGCCAGCTGCTCCTCGGTGAGCAGCCGCCGCTCTGCCGAGACGGCGGGGTCCACCGGTTGTTCACGTTCGGGCAGGGAGTCCACGTCCCCTGCCAGGTGCTCACGGCGCGTGCGCCGTGCATCGTCGAGTGCCAGGTAGGCGGCTTGCGTGAGGGCCAGGCTCGGCAGCTTCAGGTCCGTGAGCTGCCCGCGACGCTGCTGCTGCACCAGCCTCGCCCAGGTCTCCTGCGCCAGCTCCTTCGCCCGGTCCATACGAACCCCCCGCGCGAGCAGGGACACCACCACCCGGTGTTGGTGGCGCGCGATGAGGAAATCCCACGCCTCGCGCTCCCCCTCCAGCGCCCGCCGTGTGGCCTCCGCCTCGTCCAACTCCGCGCGCTCCTCACCGTGCACCGCGGCCGCGTCCAGAAAGTCCACGCTCAGCGCATCGTGCACGACCGCACCTTCGTACCTTCCTGGACCTCGCGCATGCCATAGGTGCTGGCGCATCCCTAGGCTCGACACTCCTTCAACGTCAGCGCCCGGCCCCACGTATCGGGTCCGGGGAGGGGTTCGCGCCGCACTGCGGCATCCGCGCCGTCCGGGGGCCCTCTCCGGGGCCCGTCCCCCTGCGGAAAGGGCGTGCAGGGAGGGGCTCTGATTAGCACAGGCGGGCGCGCGCGCGCACGGCCGCACGAGGGCACTGCGGCCAGGGGGCCGATACCCCCCTGAATTGCACGGCGGCGGACAGGTCCCACCTTTCTACGAGTCGAGCTTGCTCGAACAAAGGAGACCGCCATGAAGCGACTCATCGGCCTGTGCGCCGGCATCTTGCTGTTGGGATCAGCCTGCGCTCACAAGTCCGCCAGCGAGGGGACGTCCACGGGGAGCACCGGTAGCAGCACCGGCCAGCAGCAGACGCCTCCGTCCAGCACGGGCACGCCCGCGCCGGGCACCGGTGGCTCGGAGAATCCGTCGGGCGGCGCCAACGCGCCGGGCACCACCGCGGACCCCACCACCAGCGCGCCGCCGGACAACAACGTCGACCCGAACCACCCGGGCACCTCGGGCGCGGGGAGCGCGACCGGTGGCACGGGCACGATGACCACGGGTGAGACCTCGACCGGCGGCTCCGGCAACGCGGGCTCGAGCGCGACCGGCGGCACGGGCACGATGCGCAGCCCCGGCCAGACCGACAGCACCGCTGGCACCGGCGGCTCGGCCGCGGGGAGCGCCACCGGGGCGACCGGGTCGATGAGCACCTCGGGCTCCACGGGCTCGATGGGCTCGACGACGGGCTCCATGGGCACCAGCGACAGCGCGACGGGTGGCTCGGGCACGGCGACGCCCTGCCCGCCGAAGGACAGCTCGGGCACGGGTGGCTCGGGCGCTGCGGCGGCGACGACGCCCTCCGACACGAGCTCCAGCGCGAGCGGCATGAGCGCCTCCGACACGAGCAGCTCGGACACGTCCTCCGCCTCCTCGGGCGCGCAGACCACGCCGGCCCCCGCCACGGGCGGCTCCGGCGCCTCGGCGGGCGGTGGGGGGTAGTCTGACCCGCCGTCGCGTGAGCCCGGCGTCCGTACGCGCCCCCACTGCTGCGCTCCTGCTGCTCGCGCTGAGCTTCGGCGCCCGCGCAGGCGCGCAGCCGGCGGGGGCGCTGCCGTCAGCGGCGTCGCCATCCGCGGCGGCGCCGTGGACCGCCGCGCTCGCCGAGCGCGTGCGCGGCATCGACCTGGCGCACCGCGGAGCGCTGCAGGTCTGGGTGCAGGACGTGGCCTCCGGCGAGTCCTACGGCTACGACGCCGAGGCCCCGGCCTATCTTTCCTCCACGCTCAAGCTGGTGGTCGCGCTCGCGGTGCTGCGCGAGGTGGACGCGGGAGCGCTCTCGCTCGACGAGCCGCTGCGCCTGGAGGCGCAGGACGTGCGCGACGGCGTGGGGCTGCTGGGCCCCGCGGACGTGGGCACCGAGCGCAGCGTGGGCCAGCTGCTCGAGCTGATGCTGGTGCGCAGCGACAACACCGCCGCGGACCGGCTCATCACCCGCGTGGGCGAGGACCGGCTGGACTCGGAGGTGGCGTGCCGCGGGCTGCACTTCGGCCCGCTGCGCTCGCTGCTCACCGAGCGCCAGCAGCTCTACGCGCGGCTGGACCCGCGCGGGGCGCACCTGAGCGGCGCGCAGCTGCGCGAGCTCGGGCGCCACGAGTCGCTCGACGCGCGCGCCCGCGCCTTCGCGCAGCTCGTGGGCGCCCCGCCGCCGCAGGATGCCACGGTGCTCCCGCGCGCCTTCGAGGCCTTCTACGCCACGGGTGTGAACACGGCGCCGCTGCGCGAGGTGGGCGGGTTGCTCGCGCAGGTCGCGCGCTGCGAGGGCCTGAGCGCCGGGAGCTGCGCGCGCATGCAGACCCTGATGCGCGCCTGCCGCACGGGCGCGGCGCGCGTGCGGGCGGGGCTTCCTGCGCAGGTGGCCTGGGCGCACAAGACGGGTACGCAGTTCCAGCGCGCCTGCGACGTGGGCTTCTTCACGCTCGCTCCCGGGCGCTCGGTCGTGGTGGCCGCCTGCGCGCGCGACTTCGACCAGGTCCCTGAGGCCGAGGCCGCCTTCCGCGAGGTGGGCGCCGCGGTGTGGAGCGCGCTCGGTGCGCAGCCGCCGCCGCCCGTCGAAGCGCGCCGTGCCCCCGTGCGCGCTGCGCCGAGCCCATAGCTCGCGACGCGCCCACGGACACAGGGCCGCTACGGCGCGTCCTCGGCCTCCACCAATCGCCTCTTCGCCTCCGCGAGGAACCACTCCACGGCTTCGAGCGGAAGGTCTTTGCAGCGCCCGCTGAACGTCATGCGGCCGTCGGCGTCCGAGCGGAATACGAGCAGGCTCGCGCCGGCTACACGGTCGCTCGCGTCCGCCAGCTCGAGGTACATCCCGTCATCCACCACATCGCTGCCCAGCAGCACCTCGTGCCGCCGCCCCTCGAAAGCGATGCTCATCCCCGCCTCCTCCATTGCCTCTACCCGGTGGCGATGCCCCGATGCTTGTGCTGCTTCACGCGGAAGAAGCTTGCTCGTGGTGCGTCAGGACGGGAAGGGTGACGGTGCGCTGCGGCCGCTCGCGGTGGGGCGTCGCCGGCTCCGCGGCGCTCAGGGGTGACACGCTGGCAGTCCTCGCGTCTTCCTCGCGGCCGTCGCCTGGAATGACGCTTCCTTCTGCGCACCGTCCGCGCTGCCTGCCGAGGGCCCTCGCGTGGAGCGAAACGTCCATTCCACGTGGGAGGTCTCTGGCCCCCGAGCTCCGCTTCACTCTGAGTGTGTCCCCCCTCGGGAGCGGCGGCCCGCGTCGCGCAAAAACGTAAAATAGGATTTTACCTTTTTGCATCGCGCGCCGGTCCGCGCCCGGGAGGGGCGTCCCCTTTCGAGACAGCAGTCCACGCGTCGTGGACGGTTTCACCCTCTTTGAGAAGCCCCGTCCCCTCCCGGCCTCTCCTGCTCGAGGCCGTGCCCCTCGCGCCACTCTCGCGTGTCTCGCGAAGCCCGAGCGCGCGGGGTGACGACGCCACAGCGCCCCGGCTGCTCCACGCGTCTGAAGGATCTCAGCCGCGCCGCGCCTCGGCCGGGGCGTTGGGGTGGCGCTGCAGCTGGGTGCGCAGCTGCGGCTGGCGGCGCACCAGCTCCTGGCGCAGCAGGTGCGCGATGAGCTGCGGCGGGGCGGCGCTCCAGCGCGCGAGGTTCTGCAACAGCAGCACCGAGGTGTACGTGCGCCCGCACAGCAGCGCCGCCGTGCGCCCGTCCACCGGGAGGCCTGAGAGGCTCGCGAGCGCGCGCCCCTCGGTGCGAAGGATGAGCTCCACGCGCTCCTCGGCGGGCCCCGAGGCGAAGCGCGTGCGCAGCAGCTCGCGCGCGCCGCGCCGCGTCTGCTCGGGGATGTCGCGATCCACCATCAACTTGTACTGCTCGAGCAGCCGCCGCATCCCCCACAGGCGGCGCAGCAGCCCCACCGGCAGATGCGGGTTGCGCGCGAGCCAGCGCCGCACGCCCGTGTCCGCGGCGAAGGCGGGGCGGCCCCCGACGGCCTCGAGCCCCACGGCGGTGACGTGGTGGCGCGCGATGAGGCGCGCCTGCACGAGCCCTGCGCGCGGGTTCTCCAGCAGCGCGCGCACCACCGCGGGCAGCGGGTCGAAGCACAGCGCGCTGAGCTCGGGCTCCACCGCGCCGCGCGCCCGCGCCGTGCGCTCGTCCGCGGAGAGCGCGTGCAGCTCGGCCTCGAAGAGCCGGCGCAGGGTGCCCGAGGCGTCCGGCACCTCGTCCTCCTCCGCGACAGCCTCGTCCGTGCCGGCGTCCTCGGTACTCGCGTGTTCCGCGCCTGCATCGTGCGCACTCGCGTGCTCCGCGCCTGCATCGCGCGCGCTCGCATCGTGCGCGCTCGCGGACCCGGCGCTCGCCTCCTCCGCGCCGGCCTCGCTGCTGCCCGCGTCCCGCGCGCTCGGCGGCTCCGCAGCTGCAGCGTGAGCCCCCGCGGGAGGAGCGGGGACCGCCGCAGCGGCGCGGACTGCCGTCACGCCCGGCGCGATGCGGGGCACGGCCGAGGAGGCCGCACCGCCGAGCGGCGCGATGCGCGGCGCCGCGGGCAGCGGGGTGGGGCGGCTCACCGCGGGGACGGCGACAGGCTGCACGGCGCCCGCGGCGACGAGCCGCGCGAGCAGCGTGCCCACCTGCGCCCCGCTCAGCCCGGTGAGGGCGGGCAGGTGGCGCACGGCGGTGGCGCCGTCGAGGCGCGAGAGGAGGAAGCCCTCCTCCGCGCTGAGCGTGAGCGCGCGCACGTCCGCACCGCTGCGGGCGGGCTGCGGCTTCCAGTCCTCGGGCGGGGAGGTGGGCTCCATCGGGGGCGCGATTGTGGCAGCCCGAGCGCGCGCACGCACGAGTCACTAGACTGGGGGCATGTCCGAGCGCATCCGCACCTACTCCGACTTCTGGCCCTTCTACCTGCGCGAGCACGGCCGCCCGGCCACACGCGCACTGCACTTTGCCGGCACCACGCTCGGCGTGGGGCTCGGGGTGGGCGCGGCGCTGACGGGGCGCGCGCTGCTGGTGCCCGCGGCGCTGGCGGCCGCGTACGGCTTCGCGTGGGTGAGCCACTTCCGGGTGGAGCACAACCGCCCGGCCACCTTCCGCTACCCGCTCTGGAGCCTCGTCTCCGACTTCCGGATGTGGGGCCTGATGGCGAGCGGCCGGCTCGCCCCGCACCTGCAGCAGGCGCGCGCGGGCGAGCAGGCCGCCCCCGCGCAGGAGAGCGCCCGCGCCCAGGCCGCGCGCCGCTAGCCCACGGTCGCGAGCCGGCGCGCGAGCTCCGAGCGCGGCGTGCGCTGGCGCTGCTGCTGCATCTCCTCGCTCACCAGCGCCGTCACCGCGCCGTAGAGCAGGTGCGCGGAGAGATTCACCCCGAGCTCGCGCGGGCGCTGCCGCCACGCCGGGCGGGTGACGCCCAGTGCCGGCATCAGCACGAAGAACCCGAAGGCCCACTGCGCGGCGCCGAACAGCGCCCCGCGCAGCAGCGGCGCGCGGCTGCGGCCCCCGCGCTGCCCCAGCGCGAAGGCGGCGGCCCACGCGGCCCCGTAGCCCAGGTGCACCAGCTGGCTCGCGGCCTGGTGCCCGGCGGGGCCTCCGCGCGGCGCGCGGCCGCTGCGGTGCACCATCCACTCCTCCACCACCTGGGGCACCTGCTTCTGGATGAGGCCGGCGCGGTGCGCCCCCATCCGCAGCGCCGTCATGCACGCGGCCCCCACCGCCCCCGCCAATGCTCCGTGTCCTGCGCGCTGCAGCGCACCGTTCATCGCTGGCTCCTCCCGCCGTCGAGGCAAAGGTGCATCTGCGCGCGGGATGCCTCGCGCACCTGGCCGGCGTGCAGGCGGGCAGGCATCCCTGGTCGGCGGACGTGGGCTTTCAAAGGCCGCGGGGCGAAGGAGCTTGCACCTCATGGCGTCCGCCTCCGAGCCTCCCTCCTCCCCTCCCTACGCGCTGCGGATGCTCACCGCGCTCGAGAGCCTGCTCGCCACCCCCGCCTCCAGCCTGCAGGGGGCCCTGAGCCATGCGGCGCAGCACGTGGCGCAGATGATGGGGGCGGAGAAGGTGGACGCCTTCCTCTACCGGACCGAGGAGGACACGCTCGAGGCGGTGGGCACCAGCGACACGCCGCTCGCGCGCAAGCAGGTGGCGCTGGGGCTGCACCGCCTGCCCTCGAGCAACGGCGGGCAGGCGGTGCGCGTCTTCCGCTCGGGAAAGCCGCTGCTGGACGGGCACGTGGAGCGCGACCCGGAGGAGGTGCCCGGCATCAAGGAGAAGCTGGGCGTGCGCTCGCACGTGGCCGCGCCGCTCGAGGTGGAGGGGCGCGTGCGCGGCGTGCTCTCCGTCACCACCACGAAGCCCGAGGCCTTCGGCCCCGAGGACCTCGCCTTCGTGCAGGCGGCCTCGCGCTGGGTGGGCATGGTGGCGCGCCAGGCGGAGCTGGTGGAGCAGCTCACGCGCGAGGCCGCCGAGCGCGGCCGGCGCACCGCGGCCGAGGAGCTCATCACCACGCTCGCGCACGACATGAACGCGCTCATCGGTGCGCTCAGCGGGCGCATCGACCTGCTGGACCACCGCGCCGGGCGCGAGCAGCACCTCGCCAACATGCGCGACGCGTCGCAGGCGCGGCTCGCGCTCGAGCGGCTGCGCCGCCTCATCGCGGACCTGCTGGACGTGGGCCGGCTCGAGCAGGGCATCTTCACGCTCGAGCGGCGCGCCACGGACCTGATGGTGATGGTGCGCGAGGTGGCGAGCCTCGCCGCCGAGCCCGAGCACCCCGTGGTGGTGCGCGGCGAGGAGGAGCTGGTGGCGCTGGTGGACCCGCGCCGCGTGCGCCAGGCGCTCGAGAACCTGGTGGGCAACGCGCTGAAGCACTCGCCGGCCCAGGTGCCCGTGCAGGTGCAGGTGCTCAGCCAGCAGCGCGAGGGCGGCCCCTGGGCGCTGGTGTGCGTGCAGGACCAGGGGCCGGGCATCGCGCCCGAGCTGCTGCCGCACCTCTTCGAGCGCTTCGCCGCGGGGCCGCAGTCCACCGGGCTGGGGCTCGGGCTCTACCTCGCGCACCGCATCGCGGCGGCCCACGGCGGCAGCCTCCAGGTGGAGAGCGTGCCGGGCAAGGGCGCGCGCTTCGAGCTGTCGCTGCCGCTCGGAAACGTCTGAGCGCCGGGGCGCCCCGCGCGCGCTAGGGTGGCTCCCCGCCATGAGACGCCTCCTGCCCCTGCTCCTGCTCGCCCTGGCCTGCTCCCACCGGCCCGCCGCCGCTCCCCCTCCCGCACCTGCGCCCGCCGCGCCGCCTGCGCCTGCACCCGCGCGCGATGCGGACGCGGACTTCCGCGCGCTCGAGCACCGCTACGTGGTGGAGTTCCTGCAGCGCAACCCCACCGAGAGCACGTACCTGGGCGGCAGCGGCTTCGACCCCGCGCTCGCCGAGGCGGACGGCCGGCTGCGCGACCTCTCGCCGGGCGCGCTCGCCGAGGAGCTGCAGTGGGTGGAGCGCCTGCAGCGCGCCTTCACGGACGCGCGCGCCCTGCAGAGCACGAGCCTGCGCATCGACCGCGAGGTGGCGCTCGCGCAGCTGCGCTACCTGCACCACCTGTACGCCGAGCGCCGCTACCAGGAGCGCGCGCTGGACAGCTACGTGGACGAGCCCTTCCGCGGCACGGACGCGAGCCTGCAGGGCATGACCCGCACGGGCGAGGGCACGCTGGGCACCGCCGCCGAGTGGCGCGCGCTCGCCCGCCGGCTGCGCGCCGTGCCCGCCTACCTGCAGGTGGCGCAGGACCAGCTGCAGACGGGCGTCACCCGCGGCAACACCCCGGACAAGCGCATGCTGGTGCGCGACGGGCTGGACACCCCGCTCGCCAGCGCCGAGTACCTGAGCAAGACGGTGCCCGCGCTCGCCGAGGCGCGCGCGAGCGGCCCGGAGAAGGAGGCGCTGGTGCAGGAGGTGCAACAAGCCGGCGCGCAGGCGGGCGAGGCCTTCCGCACCTTCCGCGCCTTCGTGGCGAAGACCTTCTTCGACGCGCCGGACAGGCGCGAGGCCGGCGTGAAGCCCGCCTTCGCGCAGGACCACTACGCCCTGGGCGAGCCCGAGTACGACTGGGCGCTGAAGCACGACCTGGGCGTGAGCGAGACGAGCGCGCAGCTCTTCGAGGGCGCGCAGGGCCTCATCGAGGCGCGCCAGCAGGAGATGGTGCAGCTCGCGCGCGACATCGGCCGCAGCCACCAGTGGCGCCTGCCCGCGGACGGCTTCGCCGCGGTGCGCGCCGTCTTCGACCGGCTGGGCCAGGACTACCCGAAGAGCGACCGCGAGATGGTGGAGGGCTACCGCGCCGCCGCCTTCCGGCTCGTGGACTACGCGCGCAAGACGGGCCTCTTCGAGGTGCCGCAGGACTACCAGCTCGAGGTGGTGGAGACGCCCGAGCCCCTGCGCGCCTCCGTGTCCGGCGCCTCCTACTACCCTGCGCCCCCCTTCAAGCGCACCGGCGTGGGCCGCTTCTACGTCACCCCCACCGGCAACGACGTGGAGGGGCTCAAGGCGAACAACGTGCACGCCATGGCGGACCTCAGCGCGCACGAGGGCTTCCCCGGCCACGACTGGCACTACAAGACCCTCACCCGCGAGCGCGACGCCTTCGGCCCGCTGCGCTGGCTGATGCCGGGCGCGGTGGAGGACTCGAGCAGCATGTGGGCGGACTCCATGGCCTCCGAGGGCTGGGGCCTGTACGCCGAGGCGCTGATGGCCGAGCCGGCGCCGGGCGCACCCGCGGGCTTCTACACCCCCGAGGAGCGGCTCTACATGCTCGCGGGCCAGCTCTACCGCGAGCTGCGGGTGCGCGTGGACACGGGCCTGCACACCGGGCGCCTCACCTACGCGCAGGCGGTGGACCTCTTCAGCCAGGTGCCGGACTTCCTGCCCGGCTCCTGCACGGCGCCCCGCCTCAGCGCCGTGAAGCGCGCGAGCTGCAAGGGGGCGGAGGAGGCCATCTACCGCTACTCCAAGTGGCCCACCCAGGCCGTCACCTACCGGCTCGGCCGCGACGCCATCCGCTCGCTTCGCGCGGAGGCGCGGCGCCAGGCGGAGCTCGCGGGGCGCCCCTTCGACCTGCAGCGCTTCCACCTCGCGCTCATGCGCCAGGGCCCGGTGCCGGCCACCTTCGTGCGGGCCCAGGTGCTGCGCGGGCTCGCCGGGGTGCAGTGATGTAGGCGTGGGTGGGGCTCCGCGCGCCTGGCCGCCCGGCCTGCGCGCGGAGGGGCGGGGAGGCCGACTCGCGCGCCGGGGGGAAGTGTGGAAAGTTGAACGCGTCTTGTCTCTGCGCTCGCTCCTGCTGCTGCCGCTGCTCGCCCTCCTTCCGCTCGCCGGCTGTGGCCGCGCGGGCGCGGGCTCCGGCGCGGGCTCGGACGCCGAGCCGCTGCGCTACAGCGGCTCCTCCACGGTGGGCGACAGCGTGCTGCCCCAGCTCGTCGCGGGCTACGAGGCCCTGAGCGGCGAGCGCTTCGGCAGCGTGGAGCTGCCGGGCTCGAGCGAGGGCTTCGCGGCGGTGATGGAGGGGCGCGCGAGCGTGGCGGGCATGTCGCGCTCGCTGCACAGCAGCGAGAAGGCGCAGCTGCCCTACTGGACCATCCTCGGCTACGACGCGCTCGCGGTCTTCGTGCACGCGCAGAACCCGGTGCGCGCACTGAGCGAGGCGCAGCTCAAGGCGCTGTTCACGGGGCAGGTGGCGCGCTGGAGCGAGCTGGGCGGCGAGGACGCGCCGGTGGAGCTGGTGGTGCAGTCCGGCGGCGCGGCGCACGGCACGCTCTCGCTCTTCCAGGAGCAGGTGATGGAGGGCGCGGCGCTGGGCCCGGTGCGCCTCTTCACCACGGCGCGCGAGTGCGTGCAGTACGTGGCGAGCCACCCGCACGCCGTCACCCCCGCCTCGCTCGCCTTCGCCGGCGAGGGCACGCGCGCGCTCGCGGTGGACGGCGTCGCGCCGGACGCGGGCTCGGTGCGCTCGGGCGCGTACCCGCTCGGCCGGCCGCTGCTGCTCGTCACCCGCGCGGCGCCCACCGGCAAGCTGCGCACCTTCTTCGACTACGCGCTCTCGGGCGCGGGCCAGGCGCAGGTGGCCCGCCACTTCGTGCCCCGCGCCTCCAACCAGTGACGCCCCGCTTGAGCCCCTCCCGCCCCAGCCGGATCAGCATCCGGCGCCTCAGCATCCGGCAGCGCCTGCTGCTCGCCGTGGCCGTGATGACCGCGGCGCTCCTCGCCGGCTCGCTCCTGCAGCTGCACGTGCTGCAGCGCTACCGCATCGGCGGGCCCACCCACGCGCTGCTCAAGGCCCAGCGCGAGGCGCGCGAGCGGCTCACGCTGCTGCTGGTGGACCTCAACGGCAGCTACGCCCTCGTCGCGCGGCTGCAGCAGTCCGGCAGCCACGAGCGCGCTGCGCTCCTGCGCCGCCAGCTCACCGAGCAGGCCGATGCCATCGACCTGCGCTTCGAGCGCGCGCTGGAGGACGGCACGCTGGGCGACTCGCGCCCGCTCATCGTGGACGCGCGCACCACCTGGCGCCAGCTGCGCAACGCGCTGCGCGTGCACCTGACCACCCCCGGCGCCGCCACGCTGCTCTCGGACGCGGAGAGCCGCCGCTACGCGCGGCTGGTGGAGCAGATCGAGAGCGCGAGCAACGCGATGTACCTGCAGTACGACGAGGTGCAGGCGCAGTCCGAGCGCGCCCTGCGCCACGAGCTCGCCATCACCCTGCTCGCCGTGCTCGCGCTCGCCGCCTTCTGGCTCTTCGTCCTCTTCCGCATCGCGCGCTCCTTCACCGTGCCCCTGCGCGCGCTCGTGAGCGCCGCGCAGCAGGTGGGCCAGGGCGACCTCAGCGTGCAGCTGCCCGAGACGGCGGAGGACGAGCTGGGCCAGCTCGCCGCGGGCCTGGGTCAGATGCTCGGGCGCCTGCGCGAGCTGCACCTCACCCTGCGCACCACCGTGGCCCAGCTGGGCATCGCGGTGGAGCACATGGCGGCCGCCAGCAGCGAGCAGGAGCGCCAGGTGACCATCCAGGCCACCAGCCTGCAGGAGACGCTGGTGAGCGCCCAGGTGCTGCGCGAGAGCAGCGGCATGGCGGCCGCGCGCGCGACCCAGCTGCTGGGCAGCGCCGTGCGCGCAGAGGAGGTCGGGCTCGCCGGCACCCGCGCGCTCGACGAGAGCCTCGGCGGCATCCAGCACATCGGCACGCACATCGAGGCCATCGCCCGCCAGGTGGTGGAGCTGGGCGAGCGCACCGCGGAGGTGGGCACCATCACCCAGGCGGTGAAGGACGTGGCCGAGCAGAGCCACGTGCTCGCGCTCTCCGCCTCCATCGAGGCTGCGCGCGCAGGCGAGGTGGGCCGCGGGTTCGCCGTCGTCGCCCAGGAGATGCGCAGCCTCGCCGAGCGCTCGGTGAAGGCGACGAGCGAGGTGCGCCGCGTGCTCCTGTCCACCGCGGACGCGGTGCGCTCCGCCGTGCAGCTCACCGAGCAGGGCCAGGCGCAGATGAAGGGCAGCCTCGCGCAGGTGGGCCAGAGCAGCGCGCGGCTGCGCGAGCTCGGGGCGCTCCTGCAGGAGGCGAGCCTCGGCATCCGCCAGGTGGCCGGCGCCGTGGGCGAGCAGGACGCGGGCATCGGCATGCTCTCGGGCGCGGTGGGCGACCTCGCCAGCGGCACCACCGTCACCATGGCCAGCCTCGAGGCCACGCGCGCCGCCGTGCAGCTGCTGCAGGATGTGAGCGCCCAGGTGGACGCGGCGCTGCAGACCCTGCGGCTCTAGGCCGGCGGCCCGGCAGCCGGGCGCCCGGGGCTGGCCGCCTGTCCAACAGGCGCGCGCGTGCGCACCTTTGAGGCGATGAGCTCCGAGCGCTTCCACCGCTTCGCCTTCGGCATCTCCGAGCGCATGGGGCGCCCGGGCGCCTTCCTCCTCGCGCTCGCGGTGGTGCTCGTGTGGGCGGTCACCGGGCCGCTCTTCCACTTCAGCGACACCTGGCAGCTGGTCATCAACACCGGCACCACCGTCATCACCTTCCTGATGGTGTTCCTCATCCAGGCCACCCAGAACCGGGACGCGCGCGCGCTGCACCTGAAGCTGGACGAGCTCATCCGCGCCCAGCGCCGCGCGCGCAACGTCTTCGCGGACCTGGAGCACGCGAGCGACGAGGAGCTCGCGGCCTTCGAGCGCGAGTTCCAGCGGCTGCGCAAGAGCGGCGTGGACCGCACCGAGGCCGCGCACCGCGCCCACCGCCACGCGCACGACTCCTCGCACTAGGCGCCGCTTTGTGCATGACTGGCGCGACCATGCGCTCTCTCGCCCTGCTGCTGTCGCTGCTCGGTGCCCTCCAGGCCTCCGCGGCCCCCGCTGCGAAAGACCCCCGCTGCCGCGGCGCCGGCCCCGCGCGCGCCGCGCGCTTCCTCACGCCCGGCCAGCCCGCGGCCCCCGCGCAGCTCACGGCCTACGCGGCCGCCTGCGCGCAGGACAGCGTCGTCCAGCTCACCTCGCAGCTCATCCGCTTCCGCACGGTGAGCAGCGAGGTGCCGGCGGCGAAGAGCCCGGAGATTGCCCGCATGGGCGCCTTCCTCCAGGGCTGGGCGAAGAGGAACGGGCTCGCCTTCCGCACCGTGGGCCAGAACGACGTCTTCGAGCTCGCCTGGGGCGAGGGACCGCTGCAGGTGGGCTTCGTCTTCCACGGCGACGTGGTGCCCGCCCCGGCGCACGAGTGGAAGACGAAGCCCTTCGAGCCGGTGGTGAAGGACGGCAAGCTCTACGGCCGCGGCGCCATGGACGACAAGGCGCCGCTCGCCGCGGTGCTCACCCTCATCCAGCTCTCCAACGAGCTGGGCCTCAAGCCCGCGGGCCGCGTGCTCGTCATCGTGGGCAACGGCGAGGAGAGCGACTGGACGGGGATGCAGGCCTACGCGGAGAAGGAGCCGCACCCGCCCCACGTCATCTCGGTGGACGCGAACTTCCCCCTCGTCGCCGCGCAGTCCGGCTTCGTCGGCTGGGCGCTGGAGGCGGACGCCGCTCCGGCCGCAGCCCCTGACTCCGCAGGCGCCGCGGACGCCGGTACGCCGGCGCCCGCCGCGCGCCTGCGCGTCACGGCCCTGAGCGGCGGCGAGTTCCTCACCCAGGTGCCGGGCCAGGCGGAGCTGACGCTGCTGCCGGTGGGGATGAGCGCCGCGCAGGCGCTCGCGCAGGTGCAGGCGAACGTGGCCGCGCTCGCCGCCGAGCGCCCGCTGATGAAGGTGGAGGTGAAGCGCGCAGGGGGCAGCGTGCGCCTCGTCGCGCGCGGCGTGGCGGTGCACTCCAGCGTCGCAGAGGAGGGGCGCAACGCGCTCTGGGACCTCGCCGCGGTCGCCTCGCGCCTGCCGCTCGAGGACGGGGGCGCGAAGGCCATGCTCGGGCTGCTCGCGAGCCACTTCGACGGCGACGTGTGGGGCCAGAAGCTGGGGCTCGCCTACGAGGACCCGCTCATGGGCCGGCTGCTGGTGACGGCGGACCTGCTGCGCCTGGAGAAGGGCAAGGTGACGCTGGGCATCAACATGCGCCGGCCGCAGGGCAAGGACGCGGCCGCCTTCAACGCCTCGCTGGACGCCGCCGCCCGGCGCGTGGCCGAGGCCACCGGCGGGCGCGTGCACGAGGGCAAGGGCCGCTACGTGGGAGACCCGCACGTGGCGGACCCCTCCGGCCCGCTCGTCACCACGCTGCTCGGCATCTACCGCCAGCAGATGAGCGACCCGCAGGCCGCGCCGCGCAGCGTGCGCGGCGGCACCTACGCCCGCCTCTTCCCGCGCGCGGTGGACTTCGGCCCGGACTTCCCCGGCGACCTCTACACCGGCCACGCCCCGGACGAGTTCGTCTCGCTCGAGCGCCTGGACCAGCTGACCCGTCTGCTCGCCGGGGCCATGGGGGCCTTCGCTTTCACCGCGCCCCCGAAGTGAGCACCCTTCCTCCATGAGCACGCTCCTCCTCCGCCGCTCCGACGTGGCCCGCTACCTCGATGGGCTCCTGATGCTCAACGACCTGCGCGAGGCCTTCCGCGCGGACGCGCTGGGGCGCAGCGTGGTGCCGCAGCGCGCGGGCACCCCGGTGCACGCCGGGGGCAGTGCGACGGTCCTCTTCCCCGGCTGCCTGCCCGGAGTGCCGGCGTACTCGGTGAAGGTGCACGCGAAGTTCCCCGCGCAGCAGCCCGCCATCCAGGGCACGCTGCAGCTGCACGACCTGGGCAGCGGCGAGCTGCTCGCGGTGATGGACTCGGGCCACCTCACGGCGGTGCGCACCGCCGCCACCGCGGCGCTCGCGGCAGACGTGCTCGCGCGGCCCGACGCCCGGCGCGTGGCCTTCATCGGCGCGGGCGCGCAGGCGGCCATCGGGCTGAAGACGCTGCGCCTGGTGCGCACGCTGGAGCGCGCGAGCGTCTACGACACGGACATGCCGCGCGCCTTCGCCTTCGCCCAGCGCATGTACCAGCAGCTGCAGCTGCCGGTGCGCCAGGCGGACAGCGTGGCGGAGGCGGTGGCGGACGCGGACATCGTCGTGTGCGCCACCTGGAGCCGGCAGGCCTTCCTCGAGCCGCACATGCTGCCGCCCGGCGCGCACGTGACGAGCCTCGGCGCGGACGAGCCCGGCAAGGTGGAGCTCAGCCGCGCGCTGCTCGAGCGCGCGCGCGTCGTCGTGGACCACCGCGGCCTCGCGCTCTCCATGGGCGCGGTGGGCAACGTGGGGCTGGGCGAGGAAAGTATCCACGCGGAGCTCGGCGAGGTGCTCGCCGGCCTGAAGCAGGGCCGCACCCGCCCGGACGAGCTCACCGTCTTCAGCAGCGTGGGGCTGCCCTTCACGGACCTCGCCGCCGCCTGGAGTGTGTACCTCGCCGCGCGCGAGGACCCCGAGCTGCAGCGCGTGGACTTCAGCGCCTGATCGCTGCGCGGGCCCCCGCTCCCTCACTGCGGGTGAAGTTTGCAGGCACCCGGATGCGGGCTGCCTGCCCGCACTGTTTTCTTCCCGGCAGGCGGTCACCCCCGTCGGACGGGTCTCTGCGGGCGCGATGCCCCCGGCGGTCTAAGACAGGAGCGTGTCCTCCCACGCAGCGTCCCAGTCCACCGCCCCGGCCCGTCCGGGCGCTCGCCCCTCGCGCGCCAGCGTGCTGCTGGTGGACGACCGCCCCGCGAACCTGCTCGCGCTCGAGGCGCTGCTCGAGCCGCTGGGCGCGCGCACGGTGCGCGCCGCCACCGGCCGCGAGGCCCTGCAGCGCGCGGCCGAGGAGGACTTCGCCGCCATCCTGCTGGACCTGCGGCTGCCGGACCTGAGCGGCCTGGAGGTCACGGTGCGCCTGCGCGAGCAGGGCCTGAACCAGCGCACCCCCGTGCTGCTGCTCACCGCGGGGGACGTGGGCGAGGAGGAGCTCCTGCGCGGCTACGCGCACGGCGCGGTGGACTTCCTGCGCAAGCCGCTGGTGCCCGCGGTGCTGCAGGCCAAGGTCTCCGTCTTCCTCGAGCTCCACGTGGCTCGCGAGGCGCTGCGCGCGAGCGAGCGCGAGGCGACGGAGAGCCGCCACCGCGCGCTGCTCGGCAACCTGCTGCTGCAGGCGCCCGCCGCCATCGCCATCCTGCGCGGGCCCGAGCTCGTCTTCGAGTTCGCCAACCCCGTCTACGAGCAGGTGGTGGGGCGCACGGGGCTGGTGGGCCGCCCCCTGCTGCAGGCCCTGCCCGAGCTCGCGGGGCAGCGCGCCGTGCTGCAGGCGCTCGAGGGCGTGCTGCGCACCGGCGAGCCCTTCCGCGCGAGCGACTTCCCCGTGCAGCTGGCGCGCGGCGGCCCGGGCGCGCCGCCCGAGCAGGTGTACTTCAACTTCATCTACCAGGCGATGCGCGGCCCCTCGGGCGAGGTGGAGGGGCTCATCGCCTTCGCCGTGGACGTGACCGACCAGGTGCGCGCGCGCCGCCAGACCGAGTCGCTCGCCGAGGACCTGCGCCAGCAGGCGCAGGCGCTGCGCGCGAGCGAGGAGCGGCTGCAGCTCGCGCTCGAGTCCACCGCCCTGGGCACCTGGGACATGGACATGGACACGCTGCACGAGCTGCGCTGGGACGCGCGCTGCAAGCAGCTGTTCGGCCTGCCGCCGGACGCGCACGTGGACTACGACGTCTTCCTCTCCGGCCTGCACCCCGAGGACCGCGCGGCCACCCACGCGGCCATCCAGGAGGCGCTGCGGCCCGGCGGCCCCGGCCACTTCGACGTGGAGTACCGCACCGTGGGGCTGCAGGACGGCCAGCTGCGCTGGGTGCGCGCCACGGGGCGCGCCCGCTTCGAGGGCGGCACGCTCGCGCGCTTCACCGGCACCGTGCTGGACATCAGCAGGCGCAAGCGCATCGACGAGGAGCGCGCCCAGGCGGCCGCCGAGAACGCGCGCCTGCTGCAGGCGGTGAGCGCCGAGCGGCAGAACCTCCAGTCCCTGCTGATGCAGATGCCCGTCTCGGCCACCGTGCTGCGCGGGCCCACCCTCCTGCACGAGATGTCCAACCCCGCCGCCGAGCGCCTGCGCGGGCGCGCGCTGCCGTCCGGCGTGCCCATCCGCGAGCTGCTCCCCGAGCTCGAGGGGCAGGGCTTCTACGAGCTGCTGGAGCGCGTGTACCGCACCGGCGAGACAGTGGAGGCGCGCGAGATGCGCGCGCGCTGGCGGCGCACGGAGGAGGGCGCGCTCGAGGAGGGCATCTTCGACATCAGCTACCAGCCGCTGCGCGACGCCGCGGGGCGCATCGACGGCGTGGTCTCCTACAGCATGGACGTGACCGCCCAGGTGCAGGCGCGCGAGCGCGTGGAGGCGCTCGCCGCCGCGCTGCAGCAGAGCGAGGGGCGCTTCCGCGTCCTCGCCGAGGCCATGCCCCAGCTCGCCTGGAGCGCAGACGCCGGGGGCGAGCACGACTACTTCAACCAGCGCTTCCGCGAGTACACGGGCGCCCCGCCCGACCGCGCGGACACCGCCACCTGGCAGCAGAGCATGCACCCGGAGGACCGGCCCCGCGCGCTCGAGCGCTGGCGGCGCAGCGTGGAGACGGGCGAGCCCTTCGAGGTGGAGTACCGCCGCCTGCGCTCGGACGGCCAGTGGCGCTGGCTGCTCGGGCGCGCGCTGCCCGCGCGCGACGCCGAGGGCCACATCACCCGCTGGCTCGGCACCAGCACGGACATCGAGGAGCAGGTGCGCACCCTGCGCGAGCTGGAGGCCGCCCAGGCGGAGGTGCGTCGGCTCAACGCGGGGCTCGAGCAGCGCGTGGCCGAGCGCACCCACCAGCTGCAGGAGGTGAACCGCGAGCTGGAGAGCTTCAGCTACTCCGTCAGCCACGACCTGCGCGCGCCCCTTCGCCACGTGACCGGCTTCGCCCAGCTGCTGCAGAAGCGCGCCGGGTCGCAGCTGGACGAGACCAGCCGCGGCTACCTCAAGACCATCTTCGACGCGGCCCAGCAGGGCGGCACCCTGGTGGACGACCTGCTCGCCTTCAGCCGCATGGGGCGCGCGGCCTTGCGCCCGGCCCGCGTGGAGCTGCGCGCGCTGGTGGACGAGGTCGTGCGCGAGCTCGCTCCGGATGCGCGCGGCCGCCAGGTGGAGTGGCGCGTGGGCGCGCTGCCCGAGGTGCACGCGGACCCCGCCATGCTGCGCCAGGTGCTGCGCAACCTGCTCGCCAACGCGCTCAAGTACACGCGCCCCCGCGAGCGCGCCGTCATCGAGGTGGGCGCCGAGCCGCTGGGCGCCGGAAATCTCGAGACCCACGTCTGGGTGAAGGACAACGGCGTGGGCTTCGAGATGCAGTACGTGGACAAGCTCTTCGGCGTCTTCCAGCGCCTGCACACCGCCGACCAGTTCGAGGGCACCGGCATCGGGCTCGCGAACGTGAAGCGCGTGGTCAGCCGCCACGGCGGGCGCGCCTGGGCCGAGGGCGCCCCGGACCAGGGCGCCACCTTCCACTTCACCCTCCCCCACACCCCCGCGCCCGGCGCCTCCCGAGGAACCCACCCGTGAACGACCTCAAGCGAATCCTCCTCGTCGAAGACAGCGCCAACGACGTGGCCCTCACGCTCGCCGCGCTCGAGGAGACGAACCTCGCCAACGAGGTGGACGTGGTGCGCGACGGGCAGCAGGCGCTGGACTACCTGCAGCGCGAGGGCACCCACGCCGAGCGCCCCGAGGGCAACCCCGCCGTGGTGCTCCTGGACCTGAAGCTGCCCAAGGTGGACGGCCTCGAGGTGCTCGCGCACATCAAGCGCCACCCCGGGCTCAAGACGGTGCCGGTGGTGATGCTCACCTCGAGCCGCGAGGAGCAGGACCTCGCGCGCAGCTACGGCCTCGGGGTGAATGCCTACGTGGTGAAGCCGGTGGCCTTCGGGGACTTCGTCGCCGCGCTCAAGGAGCTGGGGCTGTTCTGGGCCGTGGTGAACCAGCCGCCTCCCGGCTCGCTGCCCCGGGGTGGCGTACGATGACCGCGCTGCTCGCCACCCCACCGCCCGCGCTCGAGCCGGCCGCGGCGCCGCTGCGGGTACTGCTGCTCGAGGACAGCCCCCTGGACGCGCAGCTGATGGTGGGTGCGCTCGAGGCGGCGGGGCGCGCGGCGCAGGTGCACCGCGTGGACGGGCGCGCGGGCTTCCTCGAGGCGCTGGTGCAGGGCGGCTACGACCTGGTGCTCTCGGACTACAACGTGCCCGGCTTCGACGGCACCGAGGCACTCTCGCTTGCGCGCGAGCGCCTGCCGGACGTGCCCTTCCTCTTCGTCTCGGGTGCGCTGGGCGAGGAGCGGGCCATCGAGCTGCTCAAGCGCGGCGCCACGGAATACGTGCTCAAGGACAACCTGGAGCGCCTGGTGCCCAGCATCGAGCGCGCCCTGCGCGAGGCGGAAGGGGCGCGCCAGCGCCGCAGCGCCGAGCAGGCGCTGCGCGAGAGCGAGGAGCGCTACCAGCTGGCGAGCCTCGCCACCAGCGATGCCATCTGGGACTTCGACCCGCAGCTGAACCGCACCCAGTGGGCCGGCGCGCTCGAGCGCGTGTTCGGATACCCGGTCCCCGCGAACGGCACGGACGCGGAGTGGTGGGGCTCGCGCGTGCACCCGGAGGACCTCCCGCTGGTGCTGGCGGACTCGCAGGTGGCCCTCGCAGCGCCCGCCCGGCAGCGCTGGGAGCACGCGTACCGCTTCCGCCGCGCGGACGGCAGCTGGGCCCACGTCATCGACCACGGGCTCATCGTGCGCGACGCGGATGGCAAGGCCGTGCGGGTGGTGGGCGCCATCCGCGACGACTCGGCACGGGTGAGCGCGGAGCGCGAGCGGCAGCGGCTGCTGGAGGAGGCGCAGGCGCGCGTGGAGTTCGAGCAGCAGGTGGTGGGCATCGTGAGCCACGACCTGAGAAACCCGCTCGCCGCCATCCTCACCTCGGCCTCCCTCATGCTGCGGCGCGAGAGCATCGACCCATGGGTGGCGCGCAGCGCGGCGCGCATCGTGTCCAGCGCGGACCGCGCGAGCCGGATGATCCGCGACCTGCTGGACTACACCCAGGCGCGCATGGGCGGTGGCATCCCCATCCGCCCCGAGGCGCTGGACCTGCACGAGCTCGCCGAGCAGGTGGTGGAGGAGGCGCGCGCCGCCTTCCCCGAGCGCACCCTGGAGCTCGTGCACAGCGGCAGCGGCCACGGGCGCTGGGATGCGGACCGCGTGGCGCAGGTGCTCACCAACCTGGTGACCAACGCGCTCAAGTACAGCCCCGCGGACACACCCGTGCGCGTGGAGAGCCGCGGCGAGGCGGAGGGCATGTGGCTGCGCGTGCAGAACGCGGGCGAGCCCATCTCGCCCGAGCTGCTGCCGCGCCTCTTCGAGCCGCTGCAGCGCGGCGGCGGCCACGTGGGCTTCAGCGACCGCAGCATCGGGCTGGGGCTCTACATCGTGCGCGAGCTCGTGCTCGCCCACGGCGGCCAGGTGGACGTGGCGAGCACGCAGGAGGCGGGCACCACCTTCACCGTGCGGCTGCCGCGCGAGGCGGCCGGGCGCACGCCGCCGGCGGGCTAAGTCCCCTCTTCCTCTGGGAGAGGGTCAGGGTGAGGGAATGGCCGTGGACGGCAAGGTCGCCCGAGGACGCGGAGCGCTGCGCACGGCCGCGACGAGGTCCGTGCTCGTCTCACTGCTCCTGCTGGGCGCCGCCGCCCACGCGCAGCCCGCGGTGCACCCGCTGCCCTTCACCGAGCCCTATGTGGAGGCGCACTACGCCTTCCTGCGCGAGGCGGTGGGCGCGCGGACGCTGGTGCAGCTCGCGGACCCGCTGCGGGTGAGCGAGGAGGGGGCGCGCGCGCGGCTGCCGCTGGTGCGCTACCTGCACGAGGCGCTGGGCTTCGACCTGCTCGCGCTGGAGGGCAGCCCGCTGGACGCGTGGCTCGCGATGGAGCTGCTCTACGACCCGGGCGGCAGCGCGGAGGCGCGGCTCGCGCGCGCGCAGGACCTCGCGTGGTTCGCGCCGTACCAGACGCCGGGCATGCGCGCGCTGCTCGCGTACGTGCAGGGGACGCAGGGCACGGCGCACCCGCTCTACCTCACCAGCTTCGACGTACAGCCGGGCGTGGCGCGCGCGTACCTGGCGGGGTGGCCGGTGTTCGACGCCCTCTTCGCCGCGCTCGCGCGCTACGCGCCGCGGCCTCCGGAGGCGGTGCGCTGGCGCGTGGCGCTGGAGGACCTGGTGGCCTGCCGCGCGAAGGGCTTTCCGGACACGGCGGCGAGCGAGCGCGAGGCGCTGGAGGCGATTGCAGGCGTGGAGCGGTGGATCGCCGCCGCGCAGCCCTCGCTGCGCGCCGCCCGGCCCGCGCTGCATGCCGCCGCGCTCGCGCGGGTGCCGGAGGCGCTGCGCGCGCGGGTGGAGCTGTGCTCGCGCGACCTCGCCTCGGGGGAGCGGCGCGAGTGGACCACCTACCTCGCCGCGCGCGATGCGCTCGCGGCCCGGCACGCGCTCGCCCTGCGCGCGCTCGCTCCGGGAGGGCGGGTGCTCCTGTGGACGCACCAGGCGCAGGCGCTGCCGGCGGCGCAGGCGCACGGCGCGCCCACCTTCGGCGCGCTGCTGCAGCGCGCGGCGCCCGGGCAGCTCTACACGGTGGGGCTCTTCGTGGGCGAGGGGCGGGGGCTGGAGGTGGAGGGTCGCGCGGTGCCTCCCTTTGCCGAGCGCGCGCTCGCGCCGGCAGGGGAGGGAAGCGCGGAGGCGCTGCTCGCGCGGGTGACGGGAGGCCGCAGCGCGTTCGTGGACCTGCGCGGGCTCACGGCCGCTTCCGCGCCGGACTTCTTCCGCCCACTGCCCAGCCGCAGCGAGGTGCGCGGGCAGGCGGAGGTGGTGCTCGCGCGCGACCTGGGCGCCGCGCTCTACCTGCCCCAGGTGAGCGCCCCCCGCCTGCTCTTCGCCTCGCCGCGGCTACAGGCGGCCATCCGCGCCGCCGGCTACGCGCAGGACCACGGACGCTGGCTCTTCCCGCCGCTCATGCTCGCGGTCATCGCCCTGCTCGTCCACCGCGTGCGCCGCCGTCAAAGAGTTCCGCCCGAAGCCCTGCGCCCCCGTCCTCCGTCTCCTTCTGGAAGAGGGCCTGCGTGAGGGTGCCCGGCTGCCCTGCTGACGTTCCCACCGTGCCCCCGCCGCGGCTGGCCCGCTCCGGGCTGGCAGGTGGGAACACTTGCGCGAGCGAGCCGACCCCGCAGCGCGTGTCCAGCTTTTGTCCCTGAGGACGAGAAATGAGCCGAGGAGGTGCCTCCGCGCGGTGCGGGTGGGCCTCCTCGCTCGCTTCCCGGCCCGGGCGAAGGTTCACACGACCAAAGGGGATGAGATCATGTTCGAGCGTTCTGGCATTCGAGAAGGCATGGTGGTGCGCAGCGCGGACGGCGAGAAGCTGGGCAAGGTGTTCGCGGTCGGCGACGACGCCTTCCACATCGAGAAGGGGCTGTTCTTCCCCAAGGACTACGTCGCGCGCTTCGGCGACATCCAGGACATCCGCGACGGTGAGATCATCCTCTCGCACGGACGCGACAGCCTGCGCAGCGCGGACGATGCCTCGTACGCCTCGACCACCGGCACGGCCGGCCTGGGCAGCTCTGCGTCGATGAACGCGAGCCAGTCGATGACGGGTGAGTCCTTCACCAACGACGCGACGCGCACCGGCGCGCGGGCGCTGGGTCCCACCGAGGGCGCCACGCTGAACGACGGCCTGGGCCGCAGCGACGCGGCCTACGCGCGCGAGGGCTTCAGCGGCCAGGGCACGCAGCGGCTCGACAACGACCGCGAAATCGCAGTGCCCGTGGCGCGCGAGGAGCTGGACGTGGTGAAGCGCGAGCGCGAGGCGGGCCAGGTGCGCATCACGAAGGAGGTGGTGAGCGAGGAGCAGGAGGTGAGCGTCCCGGTGCGCAAGGAGCGCGTGCGCGTGGAGCGGCGCAACGTGGAGCCGGGCCGCCCGGCGATGAGCGCCTCGTTCAAGGACGAGACCATCGTGGTGCCGCTGCGCGAGGAGGAAGTGGACGTGCGCAAGCGCGTGGTCTCCGAGGGCGAAGTGGTCGTCCACAAGGACGCGGTGGAGGAGGAGCGGCGCGTGGCGGAGACGGTGCGGCGCGAGCAGGTGGACGTGCGCACCGAGGGCGACGTGGAGGACGCGGACCGCACCCGCTCGGGCTTCCGCGCCCCGGACGACGACCCGCTCAAGCGCTACTAGCGCGCCCGCGTCACCGTGAATCAGAAGCCGCCCTCGCATGGAGCGTCGAAGCTCTGCGCGAGAGGCGGCTCTTCACGTCCCGCGCAGCGCCCACCGCGATCCCCTGCCGCCCAGGCAGCCATCGCTGTCCTGCGCGACCCTGCTCGCCAGACCAATGCGCGCGCGGTGTCCAAGGTCTGCACTCTCTCTGGACCGGGACCTCTTCCGGGGCCCACGAAGCGAGGGCAGATGGCCGGCCTCAAGTCCCCGCACCGCCTGCTGCTCTCGAGCGCCGCACTCCTGGTCGGCGCTCCGGCGGCCGCGTGCACGCTGCTCCACGCGCGGGCGCTGCGGCGCGCGCGGCGGCTGCTGGCGCGAGAGCAGCGCGCGGCGGCCGAGCTGCAGGAGGCGCTCGCCGCGCTGCGGCTGCTCTCGGACGCGAGCGCCGTGCTCTCTCAGAGCCTGGAGCTCCCGGACCTCTTCACGCCCGTGGCGCAGCTCGCGGTGCCGCAGCTCGCGGACTGGTGCGCGGTGGAGCTCGCGCGCGAGCCGGGGACGCTGGAGCGGGTGGCGCTCGTGCGCGCGCAGGGCGGCGCGTGCGAGCCGCTGCTCGGCGCCCACGCGCTGCGGCCGGGCGACGGGGTGAGCCGCGTGATGGAGGGAGGGCGCGCGCGGATCGAGGCGGACTGCGACCTGCTGCTGCGGGAGCTCGCGGCGGATGCGGCCCAGCTCGAGGTGCTGCGAGGGCTGGGGGCGCGCTGCGCGATGGTGGTGCCCCTGCGCGCGCACGAGCACACCTTCGGGGTGCTGGTGTTCGCCGCCACGCGCGCGGAGCTGCAGTACGGGCAGGCGCAGCTGCGGCTCGCGGAGGACCTGGCCTGGCGCTGCGCGCTCGCGCTGGACAACGCGCGGCTCTACCGCGAGGCGCAGGAGGCCATCCGCGCGCGCGACGAGTTCCTCTCCATCGCGAGCCACGAGCTGAAGACGCCCCTCACCAGCCTGCAGCTGCACCTGCAGTCGCTGCGGCAGGGGGCGGCCGCCCCCGAGCGCCTGGGGGCGAAGGTGGAGGCGCTGCAGCGCCAGAGCCGGCGGCTCGCGGCCCTCACCGACCAGCTGCTGGACCTCTCGCGCATCCGGCTGGGGCGGCTGGACCTGAATCTCGAGTGGGTGGACCTGGCGGCGCTCGCGCGCGAGGTGGCGGCGCGCTTCGCCGAGGAGGCGGAGCGCCAGGGTGGCCGGGTGAGCGTGGAGGCGCCCGGGGCGCTGGTGGGGTCGTGGGACCGGCTGCGGCTCGAACAGGTGCTGACGAACCTGCTCTCCAACGCGCTCAAGTACGGGGCGGGCAAGCCGGTGCGCGTGCGGGTGCGCGAGGAGGCGGGCGCGGTGCAGCTCGCCGTGGAGGACCGGGGCATCGGCATCGACGCGGCGGCGCAGGCGCGCATCTTCGAGCGCTTCGAGCGCGCGGTGTCCGCGCGCCACTTCGGGGGCCTCGGGCTGGGGCTCTACATCGTGCGCGAGATCATCGAGGCGCACGCCGGCCAGGTGGCGGTCCGGAGCACCCCGGGCGAGGGCGCCACCTTCACGGTGACCCTGCCCCGCAGGCCCGCAGCAGGGCCCGGCCAGGAGGCCGGTGCGGAGGCGCTGGAGCCGGCCGCCGACGCCCTGAACTAGGGGCTAGTGCAGCCAGGTGCGCCCGCGCGGCGGGCGGAAGGCGTCCGGCTCGAAGGCGCTCGCGCGCACGTTGAGAAGCTCGCTCATCCGGGCGAGTGGGGCCCCTGCCCACACGCGGTAAAGTTCTTCCTCGCTCACGTGCCCCAGCAGCTCCCCGTGCTGCTCGTCCACCACGGGCAGGCGGGTGAGCCCGTAGCGCTGCATCACGCGCAGGGCGGTGAGCACGGTGTCTCGGGGAAAGAGGGACACGGCCTGGGAAATGAGGACCTGCGACTCGGTGCTGCTCAGCGACACGACGACCTCCCGCCATCCTGGCGAGCGCCGTGCGTAGCAAGCCGCTTGCCGAGCAGGCGCCGGGGTTGCCTTCCCAGCGGGAGTCGGGCGAGGGTTGCGCGCGAGGGAACGGCGCGCCCTTTCCTTTTGTCCGAATCGTCTGCCGCGCATCCCCCTTTTCTCCAGCCCTGCAGTCGGAGCCCCCCATGCCCGCGGACGCCACCCTGCTCACCGAGGTGCCCCTCTTCGCCGAGCTCGACGAGGCCGAGCGCGCCGTGCTCGCCGCCCAGCTGGACGAGGTGCGGGTGGCGGCCGGCGCCCGGGTGTTCAGCCGGGGAGACCCGGGCGGCGCCATCTACATCGTGGCGGAGGGGGAGGTGGAGATCTCGGTGGAGGACACCACCGGCCAGCGTATCGTGTTCGAGACGGCGTGCCGGGGGGACTTCTTCGGCGAGCTCAGCCTCCTGGACGGGGACCCGCGCAGCGCGGACGCGCTCGCGGTGAAGGAGACCCGCGCCCTGCGCGTGGACCGCCAGGACCTCCAGCTGCTCTTCCAGCGCCACCCGGGCAGCGCCATGGACGTGCTCACGGTGATGGGGCGCCGGCTGCGCGAGGCGGACCGGCACCTGCGCCAGCGCCCCAACGTCACCCCGAACCAGGCGGTGGACGAGCAGGTCACCCCGGTGCAGCGGGTGGCGGACTTCCTCTCCGCCTTCTCCGGCACCTTCCGCTTCCTGCTCATGCACGCCGTCTGGTTCGCGGTGTGGATCGCCCTGAACCTGGGCGCCGTGCCCGCGGTCGCCCCCTTCGACCCGTACCCCTTCGGGCTGCTCACCATGGTGGTGAGCCTGGAGGCCATCTTCCTCAGCTGCTTCGTGCTCATCAGCCAGAGCCGCAGCGAGGCGAAGGAGCGGGTGCGCTCGGACGCGGAGTACGAGGCGAACATCCGCGCGGGCCTCGAGGTGACCCAGCTGCACGTGAAGGTGGACCACCTCTACGAGCAGGTGATGGGGCGGCTGGACGCGCTGGAGCGCGGCGCGGCGGCGGCGCCCTCCCGCCCCGCCGGCGGCGGCGCGCGCCCCTAGTGGGCGAGCCCGCCGCGCAGGCCCAGCTCGCGCCCCTTGAGCGCCATCTCGGCGCGGTTCTCCACGCCCAGCTTGCGGTAGAGGCTGCAGACGTGGGCCTTCACCGTGCGCTCGGTGATGCCCAGGTGCGCGGCCACCTTGAGGTTGTCCATGCCCTGCGCCACGTAGCGCAGCACGTCGCGCTCGCGCGGCGTGAGATGGGCGAGCGGGTGGGCGTGCGCCCGCACCTCGGCGTCGCGCCGGCTCAGGTCCTCCAGGTTGTCCGGCAGCCGCTGCTCGCCCCGGCCCAGCGCCCGCACCGCCGCGAGCACCGTGTCGCGCCCCGCCTCCAGCTTGCACAGGAAGGCGCTCGCCCCGGCCGCGTAGCACTCGCTCACCGTGCGCGGGTCCCACTCGCCGCTGAGCACCAGCTGGCGCACGTCCGGGTGCGTCCGGCTCAGCTCCCGCACCGCCGTCAGCCCGTTCTCCACGATGCCCGCCCCGGGCCGCTCCAGCCGCAGGTCCACGATGGCCACCTCGGGCTGCAGCGCGTCCATCTGGCGCAGGAACTCCTCCGTGCTGGACGCGGTGGCCACCACCTGCAGGTCCTCCGCCTGCAGCAGCGCCACCAGCGTGTCGCGGAAGATGGGCTGGTCCTCGAGGATGGCGATGCGGATGTCCGGCTCCACGGCGCTCTCTCGCATGGGGGCTCCCGGGGCGCGCTCGCGCCCAGCAGCCAAGGCTAGGCACTCGTGCCCGGCACGGCCAGCCGCGAGTGTCGCGCGTTGAACCCGAGGCGGATGCGCCCCAGGCTGCGCACCCAGACGCAGCGTGCGTCCGCATGCAGCTCGAAGCGCACGCAGCAGTCGCCCGCGTAGAAGTGCAGGTCGCTGCCCGGCGCCGCGCGGAAGGGAGCCCAGCAGGGGGCCTCCGGGGGCATCAGCTCGGCCAGCGCCGCCACCCGCTCCAGCTGCGCGTCGATGCGCCGCAGCACGGAGCGCGGCAGCTCCGCCACCAGCTCGGCCAACTCGGGTGCTAGGGCGATGCGGTAGGCCATGGCTGGCGCTACCTTGCTTCCCGCGGACGGGCGCGCCCATTGGTCAGCTGACCAGGGTTGGAGGGGCCTGACCCGGCGGGAGGTCACCTGCCCGGCGGAGCGGCGAGCAGGCCCGCGCCCGGGCCCGGCGGCGCGAGCTCGGCCTAGAGCTCGACCTGGGTGCCCATCTCCACCACCCGGTTGGGCGGGATGCGGAAGAAGGCCGTGGCGCTGCGCGCGTTGCGGCTCATCCACACGAACACCGCCTCGCGCCACAGCGCCATGCCGGGCTTCTTGGTGGCGATGAGCGTCTCGCGCCCGAGGAAGAAGCTCGTCCCCATCACGTTGAAGGGAAGCCCCGCCTCCCGGCAGCGCTTGAGGATGTCCGGGATGCTCGGGTCCTCCATGAAGCCGTAGCGCGCGGTGACGCGCTTGAGCCCCAGCGGCAGGCTCTCCACGCTCACGCGCTCCGTGGGCAGCACGTGCGGCACGTCCTCGGTGGCGATGGTGAGCAGCACCGTCTGCTCGTGCAGCACCTTGTTGTGCTTCAGGTTGTGCAAGAGCGCGCTCGGCGCGATGTCCGGATTGCCGGTCATGAAGATGGCGGTGCCGGGCACGCGGATGGGCGGGTGGTCGCCGAAGCTCTCCAGCAGGTCCTGGATGCTGAGGCTCATCCCGCGCAGCTTCTTCTGCAGCAGCTCGCGCCCGCGCTTCCAGGTGGTCATCAGCGTGAAGAGCACCACGCCGAGGCTCAGCGGCAGCCAGCCGCCGTCCGCCACCTTCACCACGTTGGCCCCGAAGAAGCCCAGGTCCACCGCGAGGAACACCGCGGCAATCGGCATGGCCACCGCGCGGCTGACGCCCCAGCGCTCGCGCGCCACCACGTACGCGAGGCAGGTGGTGATGGCCATGGTCGCCGTCACCGCGATGCCGTACGCCGCCGTGAGCGCGCCCGAGGAGCGGAAGCCCAGCACCACCAGCACCACGCCGATGAGCAGGGCCGTGTTCACGCCCGGCAGGTAGATCTGCCCCTTCTCCTCGGCGCTGGTGTGCACGACCTCCAGGCGCGGGCTGTAGCCCAGCTGGATGGCCTGGCGCGTGATGCTGAACACGCCGCTGATGAGCGCCTGCGAGGCAATCACCGTGGCCGCCGTGGACAGCGCCACGAGCGGGTAGAGCGCCCAGGAGGGCGCGAGGAGGAAGAAGGGGTTTCGCGCGGCCGTGGGGTCGCGCAAGAGCAGCGCCCCCTGCCCGAAGTAGTTGAGCAGCAGCGCAGGCAGCACGAGGCTGAACCAGGCGAGCCGGATGGGGCGGAAGCCGAAGTGGCCCATGTCCGCGTACAGCGCCTCGCCGCCCGTCACCACGAGGAACACCGAGCCGAGGATGAGGAAGCCGTGCAGCCCGTTGTGCGCGAAGAAGCGCGCGGCGCGCAGCGGGCTCGCGGCAAGCAGCACGTGCGGGTTCTGCACCAGCTCGTGCGCGCCCAGCACCGCGAGCACCAGGAACCACACCGTCATCAGCGGGCCGAACACCGTGCCGATGTCCCCCGTCCCGTGGCGCTGCACGAGGAAGAGCGCGAGCAGGATGACCACCGTGATGGGCAGCACGTAGGGCGTGAACACGTGCGTCGCCACGTTGAGCCCCTCCACCGCGCTCAGGACCGAGACGGCCGGGGTGATGAGCCCGTCGCCATAGAGCAGCGCCGCGCCGAACAGCCCCAGCGCGAGCAGCACGGGCCGCCGCACGCTCGAGCGCTTCCCGGTGGGCGTGCGGTTCACCACCAGCGCGAGCAGCGCGAGGATGCCGCCCTCGCCCCGGTTGTCCGCCCGCATCACGAAGCCCAGGTACTTCACCGAGATGACGATGAGCAGCGCCCAGAACACGAGGCTGAGCACGCCCAGCACGTTCTCCGGGGTGGCCGCGATGCCGTGCTCGCCGCTGAAGCAGTCGCGCAGCGCGTACAGCGGGCTGGTCCCGATGTCGCCGTACACGATGCCCAGCGCGCCCAGCGCCAGCGCCACCAGGCGCTTGTGCGTGTCCGGGCCGCCGTGCGCGCGCGGCGCGTCCGGAGCATAGGAGGGGGAATCGGCCGGGGTCACCGAGCGCGGCGAGCCCGGCCCCTGACTGCTGGGGTCGGAAGACATTGCGTTCTCCTCGACGCCTGCGGGGTTAGCTGACGGGCTCGGGCCGGAAAGGAGAGTGGCCCTACGCGCTGTAACCTCGCGCGACTCGCCCCGACTGCACGGGTCCCCCGCTCCTGCCCTGAAGGCCGGACTCGGCGTTGGGGCGGCGGGATATCGCCCACGGGCCCCCGACGCAAGTGCGCCCGCCGCGCCGCGTCGTGCCACAGGACCGGATTTCCCTGTGCTCTCGGGGAGTTAGATCTCCACCTGGGTGCCCATCTCCACCACCCGGTTCGCCGGGATGCGGAAGAAGGCCGTGGCGCTGCGCGCGTTGCGGCTCATCCAGACGAAGAGCGCCTCGCGCCACAGCGCCATGCCGGGCTTCTTCGTCGCAATCAGCGTCTCGCGGCCGAGGAAGAAGCTGGTGCTCATCACGTTGAAGGGCAGCCCCGCTTCCCGGCAGCGCTTGAGGATGTCCGCGATGGAGGGGTCCTCCATGAAGCCGTAGCGCGCGGTGACGCGCTTGAGCCCCAGCGGCAGGCTCTCCACCGTGACGTGCTCGTTCGGCGGCACGTGCGGCACGTCCTCGGTGAGCACGGTGAGCAGCACCGTCTGCTCGTGCAGTACCTTGTTGTGCTTCAGGTTGTGCAGGAGCGCGCTCGGGGCGCTGTCCGGGTTGCCGGTCATGAAGATGGCCGTGCCGCTCACCCGCGTGGGCGGGTGCTCGCCGAAGCTCTCCAGCAGCTCCTCGATGGTGAGCGCCGAGTGGCGCAGCTTCGAGTGCAGCAGCTCCCGCCCGCGCTTCCAGGTGGTGAGCAGGGTGAAGATGCTGGTGGCCAGCACCAGCGGCACCCAGCCGCCGTCCAGCACCTTCACCACGTTCGCCCCGAGGAAGGACAGGTCGATGGTGAGGAACACCGCCACCATCGGCAGCGCGAGCGCGCGCCGCATCCCCCAGCGCTCGCGCGCGACGACATAGAGCAGGATGGAGGTGATGGTCATCGTCGCCGTCACCGCGATGCCGTACGCCGCGGCGAGCGCGCTCGAGGAGCGGAAGCCCAGCACCAGCACGATCACGCCCACGAAGAGCACCCGGTTGATGCCCGGCAGGTAGATCTGCCCCTGCTCCTCGGCGCTGGTGTGCACCACCTCGAGGCGGGGGCTGTAGCCGAGCTGGATGGCCTGGCGGATGAGGCTGAAGGCGCCGGACACCAGCGCCTGGCTCGCGATGATCGCCGCCACCGTGGCCAGCACCACCATGGGGTACAGCGCCCAGCTGGGCGCGAGGAGGAAGAAGGGGTTGCGCGCGGCGGAGGGGTCGCGCAAGAGCAGCGCCCCCTGGCCCAGGTAGTTGAGCATGAGCGCGGGCAGCACCACCGTGAACCAGGCCACGCGGATGGGCCGGCGGCCGAAGTGGCCCATGTCCGCGTACAGCGCCTCGCCGCCGGTGATGACCAGCACCACCGTGCCCAGCGCGAGCAGCCCGTGCACGCGGTTCTCGAGGAAGAAGCGCACCGCGTGCGTGGGCAGCAGCGCCCCGAGCACCGCGGGGTTGAGCAGGAGCTCGCGCACCCCGAGCACCGCGAGGCTGACGAACCACACCAGCATCAGCGGCCCGAAGATGGCCCCGATGCCCCCGGTGCCCCGCTGCTGCAGGAGGAAGAAGCCCACCAGGATGAGCAGCGCCACCGGGACGACGTAGGGCTCGAAGGCGTGCGTCGCGACGCTCAGGCCCTCCACGGCGCTCAGCACCGAGATGGCCGGGGTGATGACGCCCTCGCCGAAGAGGAGGGAGGCGCCCAGGAGCCCCAGCAGCACCAGCACCGGGCGCGTGGCGCCGCGCGCGCGCGCCTGCCCGGGCCGCTGCATCGCGAGCGACATCAGCGCGAGGATGCCGCCCTCGCCCCGGTTGTCCGCGCGCATCACGAACACGATGTACTTCACCGAGATGACGATGATGAGGCTCCAGAACACCAGGCTGAGCACACCCAGGATGTTGGTGGGCGTGGCCACGATGGCGTGCGGGCCGTGGAAGCACTCGCGCAGCGCGTACAGGGGGCTCGTGCCGATGTCCCCGTACACGATGCCCAGTGCACCCAGCGCAAGCGCCGCCACGCGCTTGAGTGCATCCGGCCCCGGGAGCGTCGCCGCGTCTTCTCGATGACTCACGGCCCCCTTCTAGCCATCCCCGGCGCCCGCGAACAGGGCGAGTGCACGCCAGGGGTCCCCACGCGACACGGGGTGTGGCTGCACACGAACCGTCCGTGAGGCCGGGGCTTGCGGTCTTCGCCCTTTTCCGCTGCCTCCCGCCGTGCGAAGCCACGGGGCGCATGAGCGAGCGGACCCGGATGGCGGACATCGACGCGGCGTGGCTCCACCTGGAGGAGCCCACGAACCTCATGATGATCACCGGCCTGCTCTGGTTCGAGACGCGCGTGGACCTGGAGCGCCTGAAGGCCACGCTGCAGCGGCGGCTCGTGGCGCGCTTTCCCCGCTTCGCCCAGCGCGTGGTGATGCTCGGGGGCGCTGCCTACTGGGAGACGGACCCCGCGCTCGCAGACCCCACGCACCCCGGCCACGCCGCGCGCCTCGCCGAGCACTTCACCGAGCTCACCCTCGAAGCGCCTGGAGACCGCACGGCGCTCGCCGCACGCGTGAGCGCGTTGATGAGCACGCCGCTGCCGCGCGAGCGCGCGCTGTGGCACTTCCACGTGCTGCACGGCTACGCGCCGGATGGGGCAGGGGGCGATGGCAGCGCGGCCGGCAGCGCGCTGGTGGTACGGCTGCACCACTGCATCGGGGACGGGGTGGCGCTCGCGCGCGTGCTGCTCAGCCTCACCGAGGACGCGAAGGGCGAGGCGCGCGCGCTCGCGGACCCCACCGGGGGCTTCACGGAGGCGCCGGCCGCAGAGGCGCCGGCCGCCACGGCGCCACGCGAGGAGGGCGGAGGCTTGAGCGGGCTGCTGCGAGCGGCCTCGGCGCAGCTCGCCGAGGACCCCACGCGGCTGTGGCGCGGGGCGGCGCGCGGCGCGCAGGGCGTGCGCGCGCTGGGCAAGCTGGTGGGGATGCGGCGCGATCCACGCGCGGGGCTCAAGGGACCGCTGGGGGCGCAGAAGCGCGCGGCGTGGAGTGCGCCCCTGCCGCTCGCGCAGCTCAAGGCGCTGGGGCGCGGGGCGGGCTGCACCGTGAACGACGTGCTGCTCGCGGCGGTGAGCGGGGCGCTGCGCCGCTACCTGGAGGCGCGCGGGCATCCGGCCGAGGACGTGCGCGCGCTGGTGCCGGTGAACCTGCGCCGCCTGGACCGCCCGCTGCCGCGCGAGCTGGGCAACCACTTCGGGCTCGTCTTCCTGCAGCTGCCGGTGGGCACGCTGGGCACGCGCGCGCGCCTGCTGGAGCTCAAGCGCCGCATGGATGCGCTCAAGCGCTCGCCCGAGGCCGGGGTCACCTTCGGGCTGCTGCAGCTGCTGGGCAAGACGCCGGTGCGCATGCTGGGCACACGCGCGCTGGTGGACTTCCTCGGGCACAAGGCGAGCGCGGTGATGACCAACGTGCCGGGCCCCCGCGAGCCGGTGTGGCTCGCGGGCGAGCGGCTCTCCGGGCTCATGTTCTGGGTGCCGCAGTCCGGCCACCTCGGCCTGGGGGTGAGCATCCTCAGCTACGCGGGGAGCGTCACGGTGGGCATCGCGAGCGACGCGGGCCTGGTGCCGGACCCGGAGGCGCTGGTGGAGGCGCTCGACCAGGAGCTCGCCACGCTGCGCGCCGCGCTGGACGCGGCGGCCTCCGTGCAGGGCTGACGGGCGGGCGAGGGCGATGGGGCCGGCTGCCCTCCGCTGTTGAAGGGTCAGAGGGCCCCGTCACCTGTGGCGCGCGGCCGGCGAGAGGAGGACCGGATGCACATCGACCCCGAGCAGGTACACGAGGGGATGCTCGTCTTCGACGCGCAGGGCAGACGCCTGGGCCACGTGGCGGCGGTGGGGGACACGCACTTCGAGATGGAGCGCGGCTACCTCTCGGCGCGCGACTACCTCATCCCGTACGCGCGCGTGGAGCGGGTGCAGGGGCGAGACCTCATGCTCGCCGCCGGCCCCCTGGACCTCACCCCCGAGGACGACGACGTGGGCGGCGCGCTGCCGCCCCACGGCCAGTCGGACTTCAGCGGCGAGCCGAACAACCTGTGAGCCCGTGTCCTCCCTCTCCCCCTGGGAGAGAGGGTCGGGGTGAGGGGGCCGGGCGAAGCCGTGTGCCCTAGCGCCCCCGCCGCACCAGCGCGTACGCCGGCGGCAGCCCGAACAGCACCGCGAGCGTAGACACACTCAACCCCCCGAGCACCGCGATGGCGAGCGGCCGCTGCAGCTCTGCGCCCTCGCCCAGCCCCAGCGCGAGCGGCAGCAGCCCCAGCAGCGTGGCGAGCGTGGTCATCAGGATGGGCCGCAGGCGCACCTGCGCCGCGGCGAGCACGGCCTCCCGCGCGCCCACGCCCGTGCGCCGTCCCTCCTCCGCCCGGTCGAGCAGGAGGATGCCGTTCTTCACCCCCAGCCCCACCAGCAGGATGCAGCCCATGAAGGAGGAGACGTTGAGCGGCACGCCCGCCACGCGCAGCGCCGCCACGCCCGCGGCGAGCGCCACGGGGGCGGCGCCGAGGATGAGCAGGGGCAGCACGAGGCTGCGGAAGTGGAAGCTGAGCACGAGGAACACGCCGAAGCAGGCGAGCGTGAGCACGAGCGCGAGGTCCCGGAAGCTCTGCTGCTGGCTGTCGCGCTGCCCTCCGAGGCGCAGCTCCACGCCCGGCGGTGGCGCGAGCCCCGCGAGCCGCGCCTCCACGTCTCGCGTGACGCTGCCCAGGTCGCGCCCCTCGAGCCGCCCCGTCACGGCGACGAGCGGGCGCAGGTTGTCCGCGAGCAGCTCGGAGGGAGGGCACGCGCGCGTCACCCGCGCCACCTGCGCGAGCGCGAGGAAGGCCCCCGACGGCGCGCGAAGCCGCAGCCGCTCCAGCGCGCCCGCGTCCGAGCGTGCCGCGTCCGGCAGGCGCACGCGCACGCCCACCAGGTGGCCGCCCTGCGGGAGCGCGCCCACCACCTCGCCCAGCAGCGCAGTGCGCACCTGCTCGGCCACCTCGCGCGCGCTCAGGCCCAGGCGCCCGGCGGCCGCCGGGTCCACGTCCAGGTGCAGCTCCGGGGTGCAGCCGGCCACGCCGTCGTAGAGGTCCGCGAGCCCCTCCACGCCCTCGAGTCTCGCGGCCACCTGCGGTGCGAAGGCACGCAGCGCCGCGTCGTCCGGGCCCTGCAGCCGCACCTCCACCGGGTCCGGGTTGCCCTCGAGGTCGCTGAGCACGTCCTGCAGGAGCTCGATGAACTCCACGCGCACGCCGGGCGCGGCGGACTCCACGCGCCCGCGCGCCTCCTCGATGACCTCCTCGCCGCTGCGCGCGCGCTGGGTGCGCAGCGTCACGGTGATGTCGCCGCTGGAGGGCTCGGTCGCGGCCGGCGGCCCCAGCTCCGCGCCCAGGCGCCGGCTCGTCACCGCCACCTCGGGCAGCGCCGCCACGGCCGCCTCCACGCTGCGCCCCAGCCGGTCCGACTCGGCGAGCGAGGTGCCGGTGGGGGCGAAGTAGTCCACCACGAAGGCGCCCTCGTCCAGCTCGGGCAGGAAGCCCGTGCCCACGCCGCGCGCGAGCAGCGCGAGCAGCAGCGTCGCGAGCGCGAGCACCCCCAGCGCGAGCCCCGGCCGCCCGAGCACCCGCGCGAGCGCGCCCGCGTAGCGCCCCACCCCCGCGCGGGCGGCCGCGTGCGCGGGCCTTCGCGAGAGCAGCGCCGTGCACAGGAGCGGGGTGAGGGTGAGCGCCACCGCGAGTGAGAGCAGCACGGCGGCGCACAGGGTGAAGGCGAGCGCGCTGAAGAACTGTCCGCTCACCCCGGACAGCAGCGAGAGCGGCGCGAACACCACCACGGTGGTGAGGGTGGAGTTGATGACGGGCCAGCCCATCTCGCGCAGCGCCTCGCGCGTGGCCTCCTCGCGCTCGGCGCCCGCGGCGACGCGGCGGAAGATGGCCTCCACCACCACCACCGCGTCGTCCACCACCAGGCCGATGGCCACCGCGAGCCCGCCCAGGCTCATGAGGTTCATGCCCTGGCCCGCGAGCCGCATCGCGCCGAAGGTCATCAGCAGCGTCACCGGCAGGGCGGCCGCCGCGGCGAGCGTGGCGCGCCAGGAGCGCAGGAAGGCGCCCACCACCAGCAGCGTGAGCAGCCCTCCCAGCGCCACCGCGTCGCGCACGTGCGCCACCGAGCGGCCGATGAGCCCCGCCTGGTCGTAGACCACCCGCACCTGCACGCCCGGGGGCAGGTCCGGCCGCAGCCGCGCGAGCTCCTCGCGCACCGCGGCCGCCAGCGTGACCGCGTCCGCGCCGGGCCGCCGCCCCACGCTCACCAGCGCCGCCGGCCGCCCGTCCGCGCTGGTGAGCTGCAGCCGGTCCTCGTGCCCCACCTCCACGCGCGCGACGTCCCCGAGCCGCACGGGCGCTCCGGGCTTGCCCCCCACCACCACGTCCGCGAGCCGCGCCGGGTCCACCACCGCGCCGCGCACCACCACCAGGGTCTGCTGGTAGCGCACGTCCAGGCGCCCCGCGGGCTGCAGCTGCAGCGCGTCCCCCACCGCGGCCGCGAGCCCGTCCATGCCCAGCCCCGCGGCCTCCAGGCGCACCGGGTCCACCACCACCTGCACCTCGCGCACGTCCCCGCCCAGCACCTCCACCCGCCCCACGCCGGGCAGCCCCGCGAGCCGCGGGCGCAGCGTGTACAGCGCCACCTCGCGCAGCTGCGCCGGCGGGGCGCTCCCGGTCACCGCCACCGTCTGGATGGGGAAGGAGGAGGGCGTGAGCCGCTCCGCCCGCAGCTCCACGTCGCGCGGGAGCCCGCCCTGCGCCTCGCCGAGGCGCGCGTTCACCCGCGCGAGCGCCGCGTCCATGTCCGCGTCCGGCTCGAACCAGAGCGAGACCTCGGCCGCCGCGCGGATGGTGCGCGAGCGCACGCGGCGCACGCCCAGCACCGTGGAGAGCGCCTCCTCCACCGGCTGCGTGACGGAGAGGCGCAGGGTCTCCGCGCTCGCGCCCGGCAGGGTCGCCGCCACCACGACGCGCGGGAAGGACACCTCCGGGTACAGCCCGCTGGGCAGCTGCTGCGCCGCCCAGAGCCCGAAGAGGCACAGCGCGAGCGCGAGCGCGAGGAAGCCCGCCGCGTGCCGGCGCAGCGCGTGCAGTGCGCCGCTCGCGCCGCCCTCGCTCACTTGAGGACCTCCACCTCGCTGCCCTCGGGCAGCGAGTAGCCTCCCTCCACGATGACGCTCGCCCCGTCCGCGACGTCTCCCTGCACCACCGCGCGGCCCCCCTGCTCGAAGCGCACCGCCACCGGCACCCGGTGCGCCTTGCCCTCCTGCACCAGCGCCAGCGCCGCGCCCCCGTCCTCCGAGGGCAGCAGCGCGCTGGAGGGCACGCTGAGCGCGTCCGGCTCGCTTCCCACGCGCACCAGCGCCTCGCCCAGCAGCCCCGGGCGCAGCGCGCCGGCGGGGTTCGCCGCGCGCACCCGCACCAGCACGTGCCCGCTCGCCGCGTCCGCCGCGGGGCTCACCGCCACCACCTGCGCGCCCAGCGGCGCCTGCGCTTCGGCCTGCGCTTCCGGGGAGCCTGCCCGCAGCGTGGCGGGCATCCCCACGCGCAGGAGCGCCGCCTGCTCCGGCGGCAGCAGCGCGCGCAGCTCCAGCGGGTCCACCGCGGCCACCTCCAGCACGGGGCTGCCGTTGCCCTCCACCGCCTCGCCCTGCGCCACGCTCACCGAGAGCACCACCCCGTCGAAGGGGGCACGCAGCTCGCTGCGCGCGAGCTTGCGCCGGGCGAGGTCCACCTCCGCGCGCGCGCGCCGCAGCGCCGCCGTGGCCGTGGCCTCGTCCGTGCGCGCGGCCTCCGCATCCTGGCGCGCCGCGATGCCGCGCGCGAGCAGCGCCTCGGTGCGCTCGCGCTTCGCCTGGGCCGCCTCCGCCGCCGCGCCCGCCTCGTGCAGCCCGGCCTCCGCCTGCTGCAGCTCGTCGCGCGAGGGCCCCGCCTCGATGACTCCCAGCAGCTGCCCTGCGCGCACGCGCTCGCCCTCGGCCACGTCGAGCCGGGCGAGGCGCCCGGCCACCAGCGCGCCCAGCCTCACGTCGCGGCCCGGCGCGGGGGCGAGCGCGCCCGGCAGGCGCAGCGTGCGCTCCACCGGCCCGCGCTTCACCTGCTCCACCCGCACGCGCGGGCGCGGCGCCGAGGCCTCCTCCTCGGCTGCGGGCGCAGGGGCCTTGCACGCGAGCGCGAGCAGCAGCAGCAGCGGGAGGAGGCGGCGGCGTTCAGGGGGCATCGAGCGGGACTCCGGCGGCGAGCTCCAGGTCGGCGAAGGCGGCCTGCGCGGCCCAGGCCGCCTCGGCCGCCCGGTCGCGCGTCTCGGCGCTCGCGCGGCGCGCGTCGTTGAGGGCGCTGAGCGGGGCCTGGCCCGCGCGGTAGGCCTCGAGCGCCATCTGCTCCACGCGCTCGGCGGCGGGAAGGATCTCCTTCGGGTAGTGCGCGAGCGCGCGCAGCGCAGCCTCCAGGCGCAGGTGCGCGGCCACCACCGCGGGGCGGCGCCTGCGCGCGTCCGCTTCCGCCTGTGCCTGCGCGAGCCGCAGCGTGGCCTCGGCGCGCCGCACCTCCGCGCCGTTGAGGCCGAGCAGGGGCAGCTCCAGCTCGAGCCCTCCGCGCAGGTAGCGCCGCTGCTCACCCGGGGGACCCTCGGCCTCCACCGAGACGCCGACGGTGGGCGCGGGCCAGCGCTCGCGCTGCGCCGCCCGCAGCTGCGCGTCCGCCACCTCCACCTGGGCCTGACCCGCGAGCGCCTGGGGCGCGGTGGCCGCGCGCGCGAGCACCGCCGCCAGCGCGGGCAGGGGCGGGGGAGGCGCGCTGCCCACGGGCTGCAGCGGCCGCGCGGGGTCCCGGCCCAGCAGCCCCGCGAGCTCCGCCGAGCGCGCGCTGCGCTCGCCCTCCTGCGTCTCGCGCTCGGCCTCGGCGTTGGCGCGGGTGAGCCGCGCCTGGATGAGGTCCAGCTCCGGTGCGGCCCCCGTGTCGAAGCGCGCCTGCGCCGCCTCCTCGCCGGAGCGCGCGAGCTGCAGCGCGCGCTCGGCGGCCGAGAGCTGCGCCTCGGCGCGCACCAGGGCGAAGTAGGCGCGGCGCGCCTCGGCCCGCACGCCCGCTGCGCCCGCGCGCGCCTCGGCCTCCGCGCCGCGCGCGCCCGCCTCCGCCGCGGCCACGCGCGCGCTGCGCGCCCCGAAGGCGGAGAAGCGCTGTGCGAGGCCCACGCTCCAGCGCGGGTCGTTGAAGCCCGCGCCCACCGAGGCCGTGCTGGGTGCGAGCGCGCCCGCGGCCCCCACCTCGCTGTGCGCGGCGGCCTGGCGCGCCCGGGCCTCGGCCAGCGCGGGCGCGTGCGCCGCGGCCTCCAGCAGCGCGGCCTCCAGCGCGAGCGGCTCGGCTGCCCGCGGCTCGCTCGCTGGGAGTGGCTCGGCCTGCGTCCCGGTCGCGGTGGCCGGCTCGGCGCGGAGCGTCGGTGCGCCGAGCAGCGCCAGCAGCAGCGGGAGGAACGGCCGGAGCCACACGCGAGGCCTCCACTTCTGCGGGCCGCGAACCGGGGCCTGCGCCCCCCTTCCTAGCGCCCCGGCGGGCGGCAGGGGATGAGAAGCCTCTCATTCATCCGCTCAGCCGTGCACCAGCTGTCTGAGGAGGGCCATGAGCTGGTCCGGGGTGTAGGGCATCTGCAGGACGTGCGCGTCCGCCACGTCCCCGAGCGCCTGGCCCGGCGCGGCGCCGAGCACCAAGGCCGTGCTGCGCAGCGCCTCCGGTTGCATCGCTTGCAGGAAGCGCACCGCCTCGTTCACAGGACGTCCGTGCACCTCACGCTCCATCAGCAGCACGGCGCGCAGCGCCTGGTGCCGCAGCGCCCGCATCCGGAGCGCCGCCGCCAGGAGCGTGCTCACCCCCTCGGCGTGGAAGCCCTCCTCGTAGAGCAGCTGCACCACCGCCCTGCGGTAGGTGTCGTCCTCGTGCAGCACGAGGACCACCACCTCCGCGCCCCGCGCATCCACTGGCCTCATCCCGGGTTCGAGCCCCTCTCGCCGAACAGGATGCGTGGGCGCACTCCGCACCGCACGCCGGATCGGATGAGAAGACTCCAATGTGTGCACCTACGCGCCGCAGCCGCGCGCCGGGCCCGGCAGGCTGCACGTGAAGCTGTCCATCAGTGCGGCCTCCACCGCGTCCTCGCTGGCGCCGGCGCGCCGCAGCGCGGGCGCCTGCTCCACGTGGAGGAAGAGACCCGAGGCGCTCCCCGCCCCCTGCAGGCAGGCGTCCGCGGCCCCGTTGTCGATGCGCCCCTGCACGTTGGTAGTGGCGCACAGGGGGCGGTACGCGGTGTCCGCGGGGTCGTTGCACGAGGTGGCGCGGCCCTGGGGGAGGCGGTGGTTGAGCGCGTCGCGCACGCGCAGGGTGAGCGCGCCCGGGGCGGCGGACGCCCGGGTGCCGTCGCTCACCACCGCGGCCTCGGTGCCGCCGGTGACGAAGCCGTGCACGCTGAGCGCGGGCGTGTGCGGCAGCGCCGCGCGCAGGGCGCGGTGCGCGGCGGTGAAGAAGTTCTCCGTGTAGTGCGCCGCGTCCGACACGCGCAGCTGCCCGCCGCACGCGCTCGTCGCGCCCGCGGTGCAGGGGGTGAGCGCCGCGGAGGCGCAGCGGTCCGCGCCCGTCACCACCAGCGCCCGCGCGCCGAGCGAGACGAGCAGCCGCGCCGCCTCGTCCCCCGTGCCGGTGTCGGACGTGGCGTGCGGCGCCTCCAGCCACAGGTCGCGCGCGGGGGCGAGGTTGAGCACCACGGTGCCCGCGCCGCGCGCCTGCGCCGCGTCCTCCACCAGCAGCAGCGGGGTGCCGCTGGCGCTGTCGCGGAAGTCCGCGGTGGAGAAGCCCAGCTGCGCGAGCTCCTGGCGCGCCTGCGCGGAGCCTGGCGCGTCCAGCAGCGCCGCCAGCGCCTGCGCGAAGGCGTGCAGCTGCAGCGCGGTGGGCGCCAGCCAGCCCTCGCTGCCGGAGGCCGCCATCGGCTGGGCCTGCAGCCGCTTCACCAGGGAGCCCGCGGGCGCCGCCGCGCTCACCGCGCCCGGGCTGCCCGGGCTCGTCGCTGCGCTGCCGCTGCCCGCATCCGGTGCGGCGCCTCCCGTGCCGGGCTGCGCCGCCTGGCCCGCGGAGGTGGGTGCTCCGCCGGGCGTACCCGGGTCCAGAGTGTCGTCGGGGCTGCCACACGCGGCCAGGGCGCACAGCAGCAGCGCGAGTGCGCAGCGGAGCGCGGGGCGCGCGCGCAGGGAGGGGACGGAGAACGGGGGGAGGGGCATGGGGAGGATGCTCCGGGGAGGTGGGGAGGGGGGAGCCGCGCGCAGCGGGCGGGTGGGGACACGGGGGAATCCGTGCCCGGTCACCGGGCCCTGCTGCGTTCGGGACGGTCGCAACCCGGGTGTGCCCCCGCCTCTTCCGCAGCGGGGCCCGGATGAGGCGCGGATGAGAGGCCCCTCATCGCGGCCCGGCTGGTCGGATGCCCTGCGGTGGAGCCGGCCCGGGCGCGCGTTCGCGAGCAGATGAGAGCCTCCTCAGCTCCCTGTGCGCGCGCGGTGGGCGTGCTACACCCGCGGCCATGTCCCTGCTCGTCGTCGAGGATGAGCTTCGCGTGCGCGCCTTCATCGCGCGCGGCCTGGGCGAGGAGGGCTTCCTCGTGCGCGAGTGCGCGGATGGCGCCGAGGCGGACGCGCTGCTGCGCGCCGAGCGCTTCGAGCTGGTGCTGCTGGACTGGATGCTGCCGGGGCTGCCGGGCCTGGAGCTGCTCAAGGCGATGCGCGCACGCCAGGACGTGACGCCGGTGGTGATGCTCACCGCGCGCGACGCGGTGGCGGACCGCGTGGCGGCGCTCAACGCGGGGGCGGACGACTACCTGGTGAAGCCCTTCGCCTTCGAGGAGCTGCTCGCGCGCGTGCGCGCCGTCACCCGGCGCGCCTCGCAGCGCGTCACCACGCGGCTCAGCTACGCGGACCTGGTGCTGGACCCGGTGAGCCGCAAGGTGCTGCGCGCCGGCGTGGAGCTGAGTCTCACCGCGCGCGAGTTCTCGCTGCTGCAGTTCCTGCTCGAGCACGCCGGCGAGGTGGTGAGCCGCACGCGCATCGTGCAGGCCGTGTGGGAGCACGACTTCGAGACCTTCTCCAACGTGGTGGAGGTCTACATCCGCTACCTGCGCGCCAAGGTGGACGAGCCCTTCGGCGCGCGCCTCATCCACACCGTGCGCGGCGTGGGCTACGTGCTGCGGAGCGCGCCTTGAGGCAGCGGTCGAAGCGCCCCTCGACCCTGCGCACGCGGCTCACGCTCTTCTTCTCCGGCGCGGTGCTGGTCACGCTGCTGCTGTTCGCGGCGACGGTGGTCGTGGTGCTCGTGCTGGACGACTGGCAGGAGCGCCGCGAGGAGGCCGAGACGCAGGTGCAGGAGCCGCACGAGGCGCCGATGGAGGACGTGTGGCCCGTGCTGGGCGCCATGGCCATCGCCGGGCCGCTCGCGCTGGCGGGGGCAGTGGCGGTGGGGCGCGCGCTCGCGCACCAGGCGCTCTCGCCGATGCGCGAGGCCACCCGCCGCGCCCGCGCCGCGCACGCCTCCACGCTGGACCTCACGCTGCCGGTGCAGGGCACGGGGGACGAGTGGGACGAGCTCGCCGCGACGCTGAACCTGCTGCTCACCCAGACGCGCGAGGCGCTCGCGCGCACGCAGCGCTTCACGGCGGACGCGGCGCACGAGCTGCGCACGCCGCTCACCGTGCTCATCGGCGAGGCCGAGGTCACGCTGCGCCACGAGCGCACGGCGCAGGACTACGCGCGCACGCTGGGGCGCGTCCACGCCGAGGGCCGCCACCTCGCCGCGCTCGTCGACTCGCTGCTCACGCTCGCCCGCGCGGACTCGGGGCAGCTGCTGGCGGACCGGGTGCCGCTGGACCTGCGGGCGCTCGCCGAGCAGGGCGCCGCGCGCGCCCGGCAGCACGCCGCCCTGCAGCGCCCCGACGTGCAGGTGCGGGTGCAGGGCGAGCCCACGGAGGTGGCCGCGGACCCGCTGCTCTTGGGGCGGCTGCTGGAGAACCTGCTCGCCAACGCCGTGCGCCACTGCCGCAGCCAGGTGGTGGTCGAGACGGGCCTGGAGGGCGCGCACGCCCGGCTCGCGGTGCAGGACGACGGTGCGGGGGTGCCGGAGTCCTTCCAGCCGCGGCTCTTCGAGCGCTTCGCGCGCGCGGACCCCTCGCGCACCGGCGAGGGCACGGGGCTGGGCCTCGCCATCTCGCGCGCCTTCGCCGAGGTACACGGCGGCTCCTTGCACTACGAGGCCGCGCCTGGAGGCGGCGGGCGCTTCGTGCTGCTGCTGCCGCGGCCCGCCGCGCTCTCCTAGCAGCCGGGCTCGCGGCGCTGCGGCCCACCGCGCCCCGCACAGGGCAGCGCTTTGCTGCCGCAGCGGCGCCTGCGTCCCACGCTGACGATGCGCCTGCCCAGAGAGGCACCTCGCGCGGCTTGGACCCCGCACGCGCAGAGGCGGCTCCGCCCTCGGAGAACCCGTCGGGGGCCGCGGCGCGTGCCGTTGGCACGGCCCCTGCTGAGCTGCGGGCGTGGAGGTGGAGATGGTGGACGAACACGCTGTACGCACGGGCCGGGAGGCCGCACCCCATGGCGCTTGAGGGGGCAGGCCGCCCGCAGCGGCCGCTGAGGCTCGTGCAGTTCCTGCGCTCCTTCCACGTTGGCGGCACGGAGGTGCAGGCGGTGGAGTTGATGCGTGCGCTGCCCGCGCGCTACCAGCTCCAGGTCTGCGTGCTGCAGGCGGGCGGCCCGCTGCTGGAGGCGGTGCGCCGGCTCGGGCACGAGCCCGAGGCCTTCCCGCTCAACGGCTCCCTCGCCCAGGCCAACACCGCGCTGCAGGTGGGGCGGCTCGCGAGCTGGCTGCGGCGCCAGCAGGTGGACCTGGTGCACGTGCACGACTTCTACGCGACGAGCCTCGCGGTGCCCGCCTGCCGGCTCACCGGGGTGAAGGTCATCGTGGGGCGGCTGGACCTCGCGCACTGGCACGGGCGCGCGCGCCGCGCGGTGCACGCCCAGCTCACCCGCCTCGCCGACCACGTGGTGGTCAACGCCGAGGCCATCCGCACGCAGCTCCTCACCGAGGAGCACCTGCCCTCCGAGCGGGTGAGCGTCATCCCCAATGGGCTGGACCTCGCCCGCTTCGATGCGCGGGTGGCGGCCGGGCTGCAGGCGCCCCTGCCCCTCACCGGCGGCGACCCCGTGGTGCTGCACGTGGCGAACATGCACCACCCGGTGAAGCGGCAGGAGGACCTGCTGCAGGCGCTCTGTCTCTTGCGCAGCAACGGCGTGCGGCTGCACGCCTTCCTCGTGGGAGATGGCTGGCGCAGGACCGCGCTCGAGCAGCTGGGCGCGCAGCTGGGGCTGCGCGGGTGGGCCCACTTCCTCGGCATGCGCGCGGACGTCCCGGCGCTCTATGCGCGCGCCTCCTTCGGCGTGCTCTGCTCCTCGGCGGAGGGGATGTCCAACGCGGTGATGGAGGGGATGGCGGCAGGGCGCGCCATGGTGGTCACCCGCGTGGGCGGCAACCCGGACCTCGTCCTGGACGGACAGCGCGGCCTGCTGGTGCCGCCCCACGAGCCCGCGCAGCTCGCGGCCGCCCTGCGCCGCCTGCTCGTGGACCCGCCTCTCGCGCACCGCTTGGGCGCCGAGGCCCGGCGCTTCGTGGAGCGCGCGCTCTCGCTCGAGCAACTGGTGGCCCGCCACGACCTGCTCTACCAGCAGGTGGCGCGGGGGCAGGCCGCACCCGCCCTGCGCTGGGCGCAGGAGTCCGTGGGCTAGGGCGCCGGCGCGTGCGCGACGATGGGCCCCACGGGCCCCGCCGGGAGGACGGCGCCCGGCGCGCGCCTCCAGCCCTCGCAGCGCCAGAGCTGGTAGCGCGTGACCGGGTGCTCGCCACGGAAGGTATCCACCGGCGCGAGCGGCTCCACGCGCGCGCAGTGCGGCTGCAGGCGCGCGAGCGCGTCGTGCAGGGGCTGGCGCTCGTCCGCCACCACCAGCGCGGTGCGCGGCTCGGCGCCCTGCGGCTGCCAGCCGTCGTAGGCGAGGCCCGCCCCGCCGAGGGCGCCGTCCGAGTCCGTGAGGGGCTGCCCGGGCAGGTAGAACGCGAGCTCGCTCGCGGTCTTGTAGCCCCAGCCGATGACGAGCGGGGCAGGCTCCCCGGGCCGCTGCTGCGCCGCCACCCCGGCCGCGAGCTGCCGCCAGCCGCTCACCAGGTTGTCGCGCTCGTGGAAGGGCACGGCCGGCACCAGCGGCATCAGGTACATGCCCAGCGTGAGCAGCGCGCCCGTGGCGAGGCACGCGAGCGCCCCCGCGCGCACCCGCGGCCGCGCCCAGCCCGCGTCCCACGCGCCCGCCACTGCCAGCATCAGGCCCAGGTACACCGGGCCCACCCAGTTGAGCTTCACCCAGTGCAGCGGACTCACAGCGCTGAAGAGCAGCAGCCCCGGCAGGCTCGCGAGCGCGAGCAGCCGCGCGCGCGCCTCCCCGCGCACGGCGCGCCACAGCAGCGCGGGCGCCGCGGCCCACAGCGCGAGGTAGAGCAGCGGGCCCACGCCCAGCGCCTGCAGCCCCACGTAGCGGCCCAGCAGGTGCGGCTGCAGCCCGTGCACCGTGGCGAGGCGCCCCGAGGACTGGAAGGCGAAGGAGGCCCAGCCGTGGCGCGCGTTCCACACGAGCACCGGGCTGAAGACGAGCAGCGCGAGCGCTGCCGCGAGGTAGGGCGCCGGCGTGCGCAGCGCGGCGCGCCCGCGCGGCAGCCACAGCGCCGTGAGCAGCCCCTGCAAGAGCAGCAGCGCGCCCGTGTACTTGCTGAGCATCGCGAGCCCGCAGCACAGCCCCAGCAGCAGCCAGCGCGCGCCCCAGGGCCCCGGGCCCTTGCCGTCCGGCAGCACCAGCTCGCACAGCACGCACAGCGCCGCGGCCCAGGCGAGCGCGAGCGGCACGTCTGGCGTCACCACCACCGCGCCCAGGCCGAAGAGTACGGTGCAGCTCGCCCCCAGCGCCGCGAGCGCGCCGGCGCGCGGGCTGAAGAGCCGCGCGCCCAGGTGGTAGACGAGCAGGGTGAGCCCCGCGCCGCACAGCAGCGCGGGCAGCCGCACGCCGCGCTCGGTGCTCCCCAGCAGCCGCGTGCTCGCCCAGATGAGCCAGGCGCTGAGCGGCGGGTGGTCGAAGTACGAGAGGTCCAGGTGGCGCGCGTACTGCCAGTAATAGGCCTCCTGCGGCGCCAGGTCCACGCGCCCCGCGTAGGCGAGCCGCAGCAGCGTGAGCAGCGCCGTGCCCCAGAGGACGAGCCGGCCCCACGCGGGCTGCGGCGGGGCAGAGGGCGCGGCCTCCTGCGGGAGCGGCCTCACTGCGCGAGCTCCCGCTCGAGCGCGCCGGCGTGCGCGAGCGCGCGCTGCGCCGCGGCCTCGAGCGCGGCAACGTCTCCCGCGTCGATCGCCGCGCGCAGCTGCGCGAGCCCGGCCTCGAAGTCGCGCCCTGCGCGGCTGCCCGCGGCCTGCGGGGCGCGCGCGCACAGCTCGGCCCACGCGCGCGCGAGCGCCGCCTGCGAGCGCCGCGCGCGCGCGAGGTCCTTCGCGCGCGCATCCAGCACCTGCTCGCGCGCGGCGTACTCGAGCGTGAGCAGCCCGGCGGGCGCGCGGGGAAGGAAGGGGCGGAAGAAGCCGTCCATCGGGGCGGCGAGCGCGTTGGCGGCGCGCGCCAGCTCGAGCGCGCCTGCGCGCGCTCCCACCGCGCGCTGGAAGTCGCGCACCGCGGCGTCCATGGCGGTGAGCTGCAGGTCCGTGAGCCCCATGTCGGCGAGCTGCGCGCGCTGGCTGTTCCAGGCATCGGCCACCTTCGCCGAGTCCTCGCCCAGCGCGCCTCGCCGCTCCTCGAGCGCGTGCGCGTACGCGTCCTCGGCGCCCCGCTCCAGGGCGAGCAGGCCCGGCGGCACCTCGCCGCCCTCGCCCAGTCTCGGCGGCCGCGTCCAGCGGAAGGCGACCGCGCCCGCCGCACCCAGCGCCACCACTGCGGCCATCGCCTGCACTCGCCAGCTCCCGGGACTCGCCATCGCTCTTCCCCCGCCGCAGGCCCCTGGCCCGCGCACAGCACCGGGCCTGGCGGGACCTGGTCCCCGAATCATCGGCGCTCGGGAAGGCCTCGCGGCAAGGGCCCCCCGCCACCTGAGAGTCTTCTCATCGCCATTTCACCCTTCCCTCCCAGGGGCGTAGCAGCCCCAGCCAGGAGAGCAGCCCGCCGAGCACCAGCGCCTCGGCCAGGTGCACGCTCACCGGTGCACCCGGGCCGCGCGCGCGTGGGCGACGAGCGCCGCCTGCATGCGCGCGTGACGGCTCTCGCTGAGCGCGCCCAGCGTGAAGTCGTAGGTGCGCGTGACGTACTCGCGCGCCGTGGTCGCCCCCTGCAGCTCCACCGTCTCCACGAGCCGGTGCAGCAGCGCTCCGCTCGGCAGGCAGGGCTGGGGAGTGGCGTGAAGCACCGTGCGCCGCAGCAGTCGCGCGCAGTCGCCCGGCGCAGCGGTGCTCGGCTCGGCCGGACGACCTGAGGCTGCGCTGCCTGCCCTGACCTGGTACGGCGCCATGCCCGCTCTCCCTTCGCGCATGCGCGCCGCTCATGGCCGCGCCCGCAAACGGTGCGCAGGCGCGCAGCGCACGCCCATTGTTCTCATCGAAGAGGCCCGCTGGCTGGCCGCTCAGCGGGCGCGCAGCGCGAGGCCCCGGGAGCGAGCGCTCCTCGGGGCCCCGACAGACCGCGGACTAGCGCGCGGAGGCGGCATGCGGCGCGGGCTCGCTCGCAGGCGCCTCGCGCTCGAGCGCCGCGCACTGCAGCAGGCCGGAGACGCCCTTGAGCGCGATGCCCGCCGTGCGGCTGACGAGCAGCAGCGCCGCGAGCGCGCCCTCGCTGCCGCCGGGCAGCAGCGCGCCCAGCGGCGCGTGCGCGTCGTAGACGATCCACATCGCGCCGGAGACGGCCATCGCCCACCACGCCCAGGCGAGCCGCCCGCCGCGCATCATGTACGCGACGCGCAGGATGGGGGCCACGAGCAGGATCACGGCCATGTCGCCGAGCGCGGAGACCACGCTCGCGAGCGCCTGGACGCCCGAGGCGCCGCCCGCGGCGACGAGCGCGAGGTTCGCGCGCAGCGGCGGGAGCACGGCGGCGGCGGCCACCACGGCGCACACCAGCCACAGCCCGTAGCTCTTCCAGCTGCGCGGCGGGCGCAGCCCCGAGCGGCGGTAGGTGAGCGCGAGCAGGCCCAGGGCGCTCGCGTTGAGCAGGTTGACCACCACCACCAGCACCGTGCGCACCGGCGCGAGCGCCGAGGCGTCGAAGGACACGGTGGGCACCGCGATCATCCAGCCGGCGCGCATGCCGGAGGCGACGAGCAGCAGCACCGAGGACACGCAGAACAGCGTCCACACGCGGCGCAGGTAGTCGCCGGGCCCGAAGGCGCGCGCGGCCTGCAGCGTGCCGGCGATGGCGAGCAGCGAGGCCCCGAGCCCCGCGAGCTGGAGCACCAGCGGCAGGCGCTCGGGGTTGCCGCTGCCGGTCGAGACGAACACTGCGCCCGCGTGCAGCAGCATCAGCACGGCGAACAGCGCGCCGGCGGTGCGGGCGTTGAAACGGGAGGTCATCGCTTCTCCGGGTGGGCCGTCAGCTCTTCGAGGACGGTCTTGGCGCGCGCGGCGCCGAGGAAGGTGTTGAGCATGGGCCGCAGCCCCTCGAGCAGCAGGGGCATGTCGGCGGGGGTGAGGGTCTCGACGGGGCGCTTCACGCTGCGCAGCGCCGCGGTCTGCAGCGCCATCTTCGCTGTGAAGTCACCCAGCAGAGGCCCGAGCTGACGCTCGATTCCCTCGTGCCATCGTCCGGCGGGGGCCGGTGAGCCTGTGGTGGAAATGGGAGTGCCTCCGTCGCGTGCTGAGGCGCGAAGTGTGGCGTTTCTGACCCCGGGGCGCCAGGGGCGCAAAAGCCCACCTCAGCGCACAGCCGCGTGGGGCAGAGCGCCCCCGCTGCCCCCGCGCAGCGGACAGTGGCGCTGCGCCAGCGGCCAAGTGAGTCCCGCGCGGGCGAGGAGGACCCTGCCCTCCGTCCCGCGAAGCCTCTGGAGCGCGCGGGGCAGGGGAGGAGGGCGCCATGCGGATGCCACTGGCTGCGCTGCTGCTGCTGCTGCTCGCAGGGGAGGGGGCGTGGGCCCAGGCGCCTTCGCCGCAGCCACCGGACGCCGCCAGCACCCGGCCCGGCGCTGCGAAGCCGGTCTCGACGCCTGAGGCGAAGGCCTCGCCCGGCAAGGCCTCGCCCGGCGCGGAGAAGGGCGCGCCCGAGAAGCTGCCCCTGGGCGTCTCCGCGGTGCTCTGGCGCCTCGCCGTGCCGCAGGGCGCCGAGCCCACCCCGGAGAAGGTGGCGCTGGGCCAGAAGCTGTTCCTGGACAAGCGGCTCTCGGTGGACGACTCGGTGAGCTGCAGCACCTGCCACGTGCCGGAACAGGGCTTCGTGGACGGCAAGACCACGTCCGTGGGGGTGAAGAACCAGAAGGGCATGCGCAACAGCCCCACCGTGCTCAACGCCATGTTCCAGGCGAGCCAGTTCTGGGACGGGCGCGCCGCGACGCTGGAGGATCAGGCGAAGCTGCCCATCCTCAACCCCATCGAGATGGGACAGCCCTCGCCCGAGGCCGTGGTGACGAAGGTGCGCGCCATCCCCGAGTACGCGCAGGCCTTCCAGCGCATCTACGGCCGCGACGTCACCTACGACGACCTGTCCAACGCCATCGCCGCCTTCGAGCGCACGCAGTTCAGCGGCAACGCCCGCTTCGACCGCTTCATCGCCGGGGACGAGAAGGCGCTCGGCGCGCGCGAGCGCCACGGCTGGGCGCTGTTCAACGGAAAGGCGCGCTGCAGCGAGTGCCACGCCGCCAACGCGCAGAGCCCGCTCTTCAGCGACCAGAAGTTCCACAACATCGGCATCGCCGCGCACAAGCAGGACTTCGTGCAGCTCGCGCGCGAGGGCGTGCGCGTGGTGCGCCTCGGGGACGAGAAGCAGATCGACGAGCTCGCCATCCAGACCCGCTTCACCGAGCTGGGCCGCTTCCTCGTCACGAAGCAGGAGAACGACATCGGGGCCTTCAAGACGCAGACGCTGCGCAACATCGCGCTGACCGCCCCGTACATGCACGACGGCAGCCTGCCCACGCTGTGGGACGTGATGGACCACTACAACAAGGGCGGCGTGCAGAACCCCTACCTCGACGGCGGGATGCAGCGCCTGGGGCTCACCGAGCCGGAGATCGACGACCTCGTCGCCTTCCTCTTCACCCTCACCGACGAGCGCTTCGAGAAGCTGGGCGCACAGCAGCTCGCCCGCCAGCGCGCGCGCAAGGGCGTGCGCCCCGAGCGCGACACCGCCCAGGCGATGGGCAAGAAGGGCAACCTCGGCGACCTCGCCCCCAACCCCGACCTCGCGGTGAAGAACCCCGCGGACCTGGGCGCGTACGGCACCCCGTAGCGCGCGAAAGGCGGAGCACACCCCATGTCAGGCAAGCGCTTTCGCAGCATCGAGTCGAAGCACGAGCAGGAGCGCGCGGAGTTCTTCGATGCGCTCTCGCGCCTGGACCGCCGCGCCTTCCTGCGCGTGGCGGGGCTCAGCGCGGGCGTCGCCGCGGGGCTCGGCGTCTTCCATCCCCAGTCCTTCCAGCTGGTGGAGGTCGCGCACGCGGAAGGCTCGAAGCCGCGCTTCAGCTTCGCGTACATCTCGGACACGCACCTGTACGAGCGCAAGCTCAACGACCGCTTCGTGCGCAGCATCCTGCGCGCGGTGGACGACGTGAACGCGCTGGACCCGCAGCCGGACTTCGTCCTCTTCGGCGGAGACCTCGCGCAGCTGGGCCAGCCCCAGGAGCTGGAGCTGGGCCGGGAGATCCTCAAGAGCGTGAAGGCCCCCGTGCGCATGATGGTGGGCGAGCACGACTGGTTCCTCGACATGGGCGAGGCGTGGAAGTCCATGTTCGGCCCGGACACCTACGCCTTCGACCACAAGGGCGTGCACTTCGTCGTGCTCAACTCCATCCACGAGAAGGACTTCTGGACCGAGCGCGGCCTGAAGCCCATGGAGCGGATGAAGATCGTGGCCGGCCTGGACAACGGCATCCAGAGCCGCTTCGAGGTGGGCGCCCAGCAGCGCGAGTGGCTGCGCCAGGACCTGGCGAAGCAGGACAAGAAGGCGCCGCTCATCGTCTTCAGCCACTCGCCCCTCTACAAGTACTACCGGCCCTGGAACTTCTGGACCGAGGACGCGGACGAGGTGCAGGCGCTGCTCGCCCCCTTCGAGAAGGTCACCGTCATCCACGGTCACACGCACCAGCTGCTGACCAACCGCATCGGCAACATCCACTTCCACGGCATGCTCAGCACCGCGTGGCCCTGGCCCTACGCGCCCGAGGGGCTGCCCCGGCTCACCGTGCAGATGAACCGCCCGGACCCCTTCAGCCAGTTCGACGGCTGCGGCAACGGGCGCATGGACGTGCTCGAGGCGGGGCTGGTGGACACGCTCTACAACCTCTGGGAGCGCAACCCGGTGAGCGTGCGCGCCAGCTACGTGGCCGCCGCCAGCGCCGCCAACGCGCCGCCCCGCACGAAGCTGCCCAGCTACTGAAGCCCGAGGAGGAGCTCTTCCCATGTCCCCGCGCCCCCTGCCGCTCGCTTTCCTCCTCCTCGCGCTCGCCGCGCCCGCCCTCGCCGCGGACGCGCCTGCCCCCGCCGTGCACCCGCAGCCGCGCAGCCCCGACGGCACCCTCACGCTGGGCCTGTGTGACGGCGAGACGGCGGTGAAGGTCGAGGGCGTGAAGGAGGGCGAGCCGCTCACCCGCGAGCAGGCGCTGAAGGCGAGCCGCGAGCTGATGAGCGCGTGGCGCCAGAAGAACCCGCAGGCGCGCTGGGACCCGGCGCCTGCCAAGTCTGCGAAGCCCACCGCGCTCGCGCAGCAGAGCCCCCAGAGCCCCAGTACCGCGGGCACGCGGCCGCGCACCCCGCCGCAGACGGCGCCCCCCAGCAGCAGGCCCGCGGCGCAGCCCGTGCAGCCGCAGGGGCCGGACGCGCAGAGCGGCGGCCAGGAGGTGCGCGAGCAGGCCGGCGCGCGCGTGCAGACGGGCCACACCTACGGCGCCTTCAGCGCGCGCGACGAGGCCATCTGGGCGGCGAGCACGCAGGACTTCGTGAAGGAGGGACACCGCGTGTTCCACGACGCGGACGCGCTGGGCGGCACGGTGGCGGTCTCCTGCGACATGTGCCACCCGGACGCGGCGAACACCCACCCGGAGACCTACCCGAAGTACCAGGTGCAGCTGGGGCGCGTGGCGCTGCTGCGCGACATGATCAACTGGTGCCTGCAGAACCCCGTGCGCGCCAAGCCGATGGCGGACGACGACCCGCGCATGAAGGCGATGGAGGCGTACATCCTCGCCCAGCGCAAGGGCACGAAGCTCGAGTACGGAAAGCACTGAGCCAGAGGGTCGGGGTGAGGGACTGCCGCCTGCCCCGTGAGCAACCGAGCACCTCCCACCCAGGGATGAAACCCACGCACGGGGTGCGCACCTTTGCCACCACGCGCGCCGGGCACTGGGGCCCTGCGCCCTCTGGCCCTGCAGGGAGGCAGAGATGGGCATCCTGGCGCCGATCGGCCGCTTCCTCTTCTCGGTGATGTTCCTCGTCAGCGGGATGAACCACTTCATGAACTACCCCGCGATGGTGGGCTACGCGCGCGCCTCGGGGGTGCCCTCGCCGGACACGGCGGTGCTGGTGTCCGGGGTGGTGCTGGTGGTGGGCGGGCTGTGCGTGCTGCTGGGCGCCTTCGCGCGGCTCGGCGCGCTGCTGCTCGCGGGCTTCCTGCTCGCCTCCGCGGTGCTGGTGCACCACTTCTGGAAGGTCGCGGACCCGGCGCAGGCGCAGGACCAGATGGTCCACTTCTTCAAGAACCTCTCCATGGCGGGCGGCGCGCTGCTCATCGCGCACTTCGGCCCGGGCCCCTACAGCCTCGGCCGGCGCGCCGAGCGCTTCGCCTCGCGCATCCAGATTCCGCTCAACCGCCGAGGCTAGTCCTCGGCCCTCAGTGCGCGTGTGAGGGCGGGTTGCGCGGCCAGCGCACGAGGAAGGCGGTGCCCTCCTCGGCGCTCGAGCGCACCTCGATGCTGCCGCCGTGCGCCTCCACCACCTGCTTCACGATGAAGAGCCCGAGGCCGAGATTGTGGCCGTGGGCGGGGGCGTGGCCGGGTCCCTCGCTGCCGCGGCGGAACGGGTCGAAGAGGTGGGGCAGCAGGTCGGGCGGGATGGGGCCGCCCTGGTTGCTCACGGCCATGCGCACCTCGGCGCCCTCGCCGCGCAGCTGCAGCGTGATGCCGGTGCCGGGGGCGCGGTACTGGCGCGCGTTGCCCAGCAGGTTGCTGAGCACCTGGGCCATGCGGTCCGCGTCCCACCAGCCCCAGGTGTCGCCCTCCGTCCTCAGCTCGGCGTGGCAGTCCGGGTGCGCCGCGCACAGCTCGTCCACCGCGTTGCGCGCGAGCTCGCCCAGGTCCACCCAGCGCCGCACGATGGGCAGCCCGCTGCCCAGCCGCGCCCGCGCGAAGTCCAGCAGGTCGGACACCATGCGCCCCATGCGCTCGGCGCTGTGGGTGATGCGGTGCACGCTGCGCGCCTGCGGCGCCGGCAGCGGCTGCTGCAGCAGGCGCTGCCCGGAGAGCGCGATGGCGTTGAGGGGGTTTCGCAGGTCGTGGCCGAGGATGCCCATGAAGCGCTCGCGGAACTCCGCCGCGCGCTCCAGCTCCTCGGCGCGCCGGTGGGGCGCGAGGTCCTCGACGAGCCCGATGATGAAGCGCGGCCGCGCGTCCGAGCCGTGCCCGAGGCTCACCGTGAGCCGGCACCAGCCCACCTCGCCGCCCTTGGCCACGTAGCGGCGCTCCACCTGGTAGGTCTCGCGCTGCCCGGTGCGCAGCTGCTGGAACAGCGGCCGCTCGGTGGCCAGGTCCTGCGCGGTGCTCATGTCCTTGAGGCGCAAGGAGCGCAGCTCCGCGTCGCTGTAGCCCAGCAGCCGCTGCAGCGCGGGGTTGGTGCGCAGGAAGCAGCCGTCCATGTCCGTGATGGCGATGCCGATCGCCGCGCCCTCGAACACCGCGCGGAAGCGCTCCTCGCTCTCGCGCAGGCCCGCCTCCAGCCCCTCGCGCTCGGTCTCGTCGCGGCAGGTGAGCACCGCGCCCGCGAGGCTGCCGTCCGGGTGGCGGATGGGCGAGGCGTCGCTCACCAGGGTGTGCACGCTGCCGTCCGGGTGGCGCACGCGGCAGCGCGCGTCGCGCACGCTCTCGCCCTTGAGCGCGCGGTAGAGCGCGAAGTCCTTCAGCGGCGCGCGCTCGCCCTCGGGCGTGAGGATGTCGTAGGCCTCGGGCCAGCGCGCCGCCGGCAGCGGCCGCACCGCGCGGCCCAGCTGCCGCTCCGCCTGCTGGTTGCAGATGCGCAGCACGCCCTGTCGGTCCACCACGATGACGCCGTCGCTGCTCTGCTCCACCAGCATGCGCAGGAGCGCCGCGTCCTCCTGCGCGCGCCGCCGCTCGGTGATGTCCACCGACACCAGCACCACCTGCTCGAGCGTCCCGTCGGGCGCGCGCACCGGCTGGTAGCGGGTGAAGTGGGTGCGCCCGTCCTGCGAGGACTCGTACGCGCCGCTGCCGCCCTGCAGCGCGCGGCGCAGCGCCGCCTGCGCGGTGGGCTTGCCGCGCGCGAACTCGAAGGCGCTGCGGCCCACCGCCTCGCCCGGCTCGAGCCCGATGCGCGCGAGCGCCTGGCCCTCGGACAGGAGCACCGTGCCCTGCGGGTCCACGGCCCACAGCGCCACCGGCGCCGCGTTCACCAGCAGGCCGAGCAGCAGCTGCTGCTGGCGGCGCAGGCTGTCCTCCGGCTCCGCGCGGCCCGTGCCTGCGCCCGTGGCTCCGGACTGCGCGCCCGCGCCGGGCAGGGCGCTGCCGCCGTGCATCCCGCTCGCATCGGGCGCCACGCCTCCTGCGGGCGCGCCCCCTCGTGCGTCGAGCCCTCTGCGGTCCGCGGGCGGCCCGCGCTCGCCGCGCCCCGCGTCCCCACGCGCGTCGTCCGGGGCGCGCTCCGCCTGGCGCGCGAGCCGCTCGGCGAGCGCGAGCCGCGCGAGCAGGCCGCCGCTCGCCTCCGCCGCGAGCTCCACCAGCCGCCGCACCCCGGAGGGGAGCGCCGGGGCGCTGCGGCTGCCCACCTGCAGCACGCCCAGCACCTGTCCCTGCTGCACGAGCGGCAGCGCGAGCTGCATCCGCGTGCCCACGGGCAGCGCCGCGCACCCGGCGCCCGCGCCCTCGAGCGCCCGCCGCTCCTGCAGCGCCTGGCGCGCGAAGGCGCCGGGCAGCTGCCCCACGCCCCCCGCCCCGGCCACCGTCGCCAGCACGCCGCTCTCGCGCACCGCGTGCACCGCGGCCCAGTCCACCGTGGCCGTCCCCTCGGTGAGGGTGCGCACCAGCGCCATCAGCCCCTCGCGAGGGCCCGCGGGCGCCGCGCCCGCGCGCACCACCGCCTCCAGCGCGCCGCCCAGCCGGGCGCGCGCGCGGCCGAAGCGGCCCTGCAGCGCCACCAGCTCCGCGTCGAAGGCGGCGCCCAGGCGCAGCGCGGCGGCGTCCTGCGGCAGCGGCCCTCCCGCCTCCTCGAGCCGGCGCAGCAGCAGGGCGCGCAGCTGGGACAGGTGGGCGAGCAGGTCGCCGGAGTCACAGGCCTCGGCGAGCCGCTCGAGCAGGGGCCCGGGCAGCTCTCCGCTCGACTCCGGGGGGGACCCGGGGTGCAGCGCGCGCTCGGAGAGCCGCTCGTAGAGGGCCTGCGCCACGTCCTGCAGCAGGGCGCGCGGCGGGCCGCTGAGCCGCGCCGTCCACTCGCCCAGCACCGCCTCGCGCTGCTGCGAGAGGAAGGAGGAGAGCGCGAGGCCCAGCCCCTGGTCCTGCTTCGCCGCGGTCGACTCGAGCATGGGCGCGCGCCGGGCTGCCAGGCTCTGGGGAGTGGGATGCTTCGGGCGGCCCGGACCCGCTTACGGTGGGCACCGCGGCGGCGCCCCGGCCCTGGCCTGCAGTTGTAGGCGCAGGGCCCGCCGCCCCGGCACGCGCGCGGGCGGGGCGCTGCTCGCCCTGCCGCCGGGGCCCGGGCTGCACGCGGTGCATCCGCAGCAGAACCGCGTCCGCACCTCCACACGCAGGCAGCGCGCTCGACTCCCCCCGCGCCTCAGCCGAGCGAGACGGGGTGCGCGGCGAGCCACGCCTGGCTCTGGCGCACGCGCTCCGCCGCAGCGCCCAGCCCCGCCGCCTCCAGGTGCGCGCGCAGCGGCTCGAGGTCCGCGGGCGTCCACTGCGTCTTGGCGCGCAGGTCCGCGAGCAGCACCGCCTCCTCCGCGGAGCGCCCCAGCGACTCCTGGCGCCCGGTGAAGAGCGAGGCCATCACCATGCGCGCGGGCTCCGCCTCGAAGGCGATGGCCGCGTCGGTGAGGAGGTCGCGCTGCTCGGGCGGCAGCTGCGGGTCGCGCGCGCGCTCGCGCAGCCGCGCGAGCAGCCCCTCGAGCAGGCCCGGCGCGGCCTCGGGGGTGAGCGCGGTGCGCACCGCGCGGATGAGCGCGGTGACGGCGGCGCGGCGCTGCTCGGGGTCCTGGCTCGCGCTCTTCACCGCGCCCAGGGGGCCCCACAGCACGCAGGTGAACCACAGCTCCTCCTCGGGGGTGAAGAGGGCCGGGGTCTCCGGGCGGCGCAGCGCGGCCTCCACGCGCGCCGCGCGCTCCTTCGCCTCCGCCTCCAGCCGCGCGCCCAGCTCCGGGTCCTCGCGCGCCTGGGCCGCGAGCTGCTCCGCGAGCTTCTCCGCGAGCCCCTCCTGGCGCGCCGTCCACTCGCGCAGCTGCACGTCGAAGAGCACGTCCAGCACCGGCACGTCCTCGGGGGCGAAGCGCGCGCGGCCTCCCTTGGCCCCCTTGCCCAGTGCCCCCTTGCCGGCGGCCGCGAGCAGCGCGCCCACGTACAGCGCCTGGCGCTCCTCGGCCGTGCGCGCGGGGTCCTGCGCGCGGCCCAGCAGCGCCACGCGCAGCTGCTCGAGGAAGGCGGGCGTGGCGAGCGCGCGCACGGTGCTCACCAGCAGGTGGCGGCGCGCGTCCGCGGGCGCGGCCTCCGCCTCGGGGGCGCCCGCCTCCTCCGCCTTCGCGAGCCCCTTCAGATGCGCGGAGACGTGCTGGCCGAAGGCCTCCTCCGCGAAGCGCAGGCCCGGCGCCGGGCCGAAGCGCTCGAGCAGCCCGCCCAGGCGCTCGAGCGCCGCGGAGAGGCGCGAGGTGTCCGCGTCCCCCAGCAGCTTCACCGCGGCGTCCAGCTCCGCGCCCACCGCCTGCTGCGCGCTGCGCGGGCCCGGGGACGAAGGCGCCGCGGCGGCGCGCTCGCGCTCGCGGTCCTCGCCCGCGTGGCAGGCCTTGTACTTCTTGCCGCTGCCGCAGGGGCAGGGGTCGTTGCGGCCGGGCTGGGAGGGGCGGGGGCTCAAGGCGGGGCTCGCTTTCCGGTGCGGGAGGGCAGGCACCCGGAAGTGCCGCAATCGCGCGGAGGCGTCACCCAAAAAGAGGCCGGGCCGGTGGGGAAGTGCCCACCGGCCCGGCCGGAACTGCGTGTGTGCTGGCGCCTTTGCTACATCTGGTACTTGAAGGTGGCGCTGATCACGTGCGCGGTGCCGTCGAAGGTGCCCGGCAGGCCCGGGATGTCCGTCTTCGTCGCGTGCAGGTAGAGGAACTGGTACGCCGCGTCCACGCCGATGTTCTCGGTGAACTTGAAGCCCGCGCCCACGCTGACCTTGTAGCGGTCCGCGTCCGGCAGGTCAGGCCCCAGCGTGGACTGGGGCGCGGTGCCCGGCGGCGGCGGCGTGGTGGTGTCCGCCTTCGGCGACGGGGTCGGGTCGTACATGAAGCCCAGGCGCGCGGCGAACTTGTCCGTGAAGGCGTACTCGCCACCCAGGTGGTAGTTCACCGTGTCCTCCCAGTTCTTGCGAACCGGGCGGTCCAGCGCGTCGTTCTCGAAGTTGAAGAACAGCTCCGGGAAGTCGCTCCAGCGCACGTAGCCGAGGTCGAAGGCCAGCGTGAGGTTGTCCACCGGCCGCGAGGCGAGGCCGATGTTCACCGTGGTGGGCAGGCGCACCGCACCGGTGATGGGCTGGTCCGCCAGCAGGGTCGCCAGCGCCGGCGGCACGCCGTTGAAGTGCGCGCTGCCGTCGAAGTTGAGGCTGATCTGGCTGCGGTAGCTCACACCCAGCGACAGGTAGCGCTCCACCACGTCCACCTGGGCGCCGGCGTTGAAGCCGATGCCCCAGGCGCCGCCGCCCAGCTCCAGCTCGTTGCCCGGATCCATGGGCGCCGGCTGGTCGCGCTTGATGTGGATGGTGGCGCGCACCAGGTCCACGCCCGCGCCGAGGCGCACGCGCTTGATGGGCTCGTACGCCACGGTGGGGTTGAGGTGCCAGGCAGCGAAGCGGCTCACCTTGCCGCGGGTGCTGCCCACGAACCCGTCCTCCCACTGGCTGCGCGCCGCGAAGGGCACCATCACGCCCGCGCCCACGGCCAGCTTCTCCGTGAGGCGGTACACGCCGTAGAAGTGCGGCGGCGGCGAGACGGTGAACTCCTGGTTGTACTTCACGCCCGCACCCAGGCCCTCGGAGGGCGTGAAGGCGATGCGGGGGATGATCCCCGTGTCGCCCACCTGGATGTCCAGCTTCTTCACGCCGAGGATGCCGGCCGGGTTGTAGTAGACGGCGCTCGCGTCATCGATGAAGCCGGTGACGGCGGTCGACATGCCCGTGGCGCGCGAGCCCTGGGTGTCGATGTTGAAGCCCGCCGCCTGGACGGCGCTGGCGGCGAGCAGGGTCGCAACGGTCAGAGTCTTCTTCATGGTCGTTCGTGTCCTCTGAAGTGTGCGTGCGCGCTAGCGGGTGGCCGGCGGAACCACGCCGGCGGCGACGAAGTTCACGACGTCCGACTGGGCCTGCGCGGTCGCCGCGGGGCTGGCCGCGGGGCTGAGCAGGAAGCCGTGGCGGGCACGGTTCTGGGCGTCGGTGCCCGTGGCCGGGTCGAACAGCGTCACGGGCGTGTCGTTCGCAGCGCCCTGGCGGTTGGCCGCCGCGATGAGCGCCTCGGTGGTCGGGTTCGGCACCACCTGGTCACCGGTGATGTACTGGATGAGCACGTCGCGGCTCACGCCCGAGGTGTTGCGCATCGCGTACGCGAAGGTGCGCGGGTCCGCGGGGTCCAGGATCCACCGCGCGATGCCGGTGAACTGGTCGAACGCGGGGCTGTTCTCCGCGATGCCCGCCGAGGCGAGCGAGCCGATGAACGCGGTCTTCTGCGTGGCGAAGGCCGGCGCGGTGAGCAGGATGGCCGCGGGGTCGCCACCCGGCACGTTGAGCACCGAGCGCTTCACCTGCGTGGACACGCCCGTGTACAGGGTGCCCAGGATGCCGCCGAGGCTCTGGCCCGCGTAGTTGAGCTTTGTCGCGTCCAGCGTCGGGCCGCCCGCCGCGGCGAGCTGCAGGTTGAGGTTCGCCGCCGGGGGCGCGGACGTGGACGAAAGGACGCGCTCCACCTGCGCCATGTCGACGATGCGCTGGCGGAAGTTGTCGCGCGTCGCGAACAGGTTGGCGGTGTTCAGGATGTTCCAGCCGCTGATGACCGGCGCGCCGGAGGCGTCGCGCTTGAAGTCGCCGCCCTCGCACTTGGAGTCCGCGAGGCACAGGCCCTGGTTCTGCGCGCGGCAGACGAAGTCGCCGCCCTGGCCCGGAGTCGGGTCGCAGGACGCGCGGTCCGCGTCGGCCTTCGCCACGCAGCGCCCGTAGGAGGGCTTGGTCTGGTCGATCTCGCAGCGCTGCTTCGCCGGGTCGGCGCACGCCGCGTCGTCCGAGGGCGCGTTCGGGATGACCGACTTCGAGCCCACGCAGAAGCTGCGGTCGCCGTGGAACACGGTGTCGATGGAGAGCATCGCCTGGCCGCCCTGCGCCAGCGAGTTCGCGATCGCGAGCGCCTGGTTGCGGTTGCCCTGCAGGCCGTGGCCGAAGAAGGTCACGGGAAGGTTGGTTCCAGTCGGCACGGTGAGGGTGAAGGGCACGAACTCGCCCTTCCACTTGGTGTTGTCCGGGTTCAGCGTGCCCGAGGGGCCCGTGAGCGCGAAGGGGACGACGATCTCACCGGCGAAGATCTTCGAGATGTTGCCGGAGGGGATGCCGCCCGCCGTCATCTGCGCCTTCACCACGGTGGTCACGTCTCGCACGTACAGCGGCACGTCCGGCAGCGCCGCGGCCGGGGTGGCCTTCACGCCGCCGTACAGCGCCTTGCCCACGCTCACGGTGCTCTGGGTGGGGTAGGGGAACGCGAGCAGCAGCTTCTCGCGGGTGAGGCCCGCGGCCGCGAGGCCGTCGAGCATCGGGGCGAACGCCTTGCGCGCGCCCTCGAGCGTCTGGGCCTGCGCGTCCGAGAGGCTGGACACCGCGCTCTTGCCCTGGGCGGTGACGAGCGAGTTCTTGCTGCGCAGCAGCACCCACGAGGGGTCGGGGAGCACGGGCGAGCCGCCCGTGGCCTTGAGGCCCGCCGTCACGTAGGCGCCGTAGGTGGTCTGCTCGTCCAGCGGCACCTGCGGCACGAACTGCAGGGTCTGCGGCTTCGGGCCGGTCGAGGGCTGCGGGCTCACCGCGCAGTCCACGCACACCTTCACGATGGGGTTGGTGGTGTTCGCGGTGAGCTTCGTCGCGAGCTTCACGAAGCCCGCCACCTGCGCGACCGCGGGGCCGCTGAGCAGGGTCTGGTCGATGGTGCCCGTGTCCAGCGCGCCGAGCGCGTCGCTGTTCTCGCTGGCGATGGGGGCGGTGAGCGGCAGGCCGTCCAGCGTGTTGAGGCCGCCGTAGAGCGCCTGCTGCGTGGGCGAGGCGCCCGTCGGGATGGGCAGCTTCACCTTGAAGCCGGTCGCCGTGGTGGCGTCGGGCACGGTGATGAGCGCGCTGGGGAAGGGGATGATGCTGCGGCCCGGCTCGAACACGAGCGTGGGCTGGCTCACGGTGGTGAACACCCACGCGAGCGAGATGTCCTCACGCTTCACGCCGTTCGCGTCCAGCACGTCCAGCGCGGGCTTGTGCAGCAGGCGCACCGGCTCGAGCTTCTGCGCCGCGGCCGTCTGCTCCGCGAGGCGCGTGGACGGGTCGGTGGAGGTCGCCGGCAGCAGCTCGGTGGTGGTCTGGCAGGCCGGGTAGGGCTTGTCGAGGCAGGTGGCCAGCGGCTGCTCGCTCGCGATGAAGGCCCAGGTGGAGGTGCCCACGACGGGCTTGCCGTCCGCGCCCTTCACGCCCGAGGTCACGGCGACGCCGTACTGGTGGCCCGGGACATAGCGGCCGCCATTGGGGCCGAGCACCACGATGCGGTCCAGCCCGAAGCCGTCCTGCGCCGCGGGCACGTAGCTCACCGCGCCGGTGACGAGCTTGTTGTCCGTCACGTCCACGATCTTCACCGTGTCCGCGTTCACGCTCGCCGGGTCCAGCGCGCCGGTGAACGTGGTGCTGACGGTGGTGCTCGTGGGGAAGCCGTCGAGGCTGTTGAGGAAGGTGTTGAGCTCCTTCTCGGCGTCCGACGCGTTCGGCGGCAGCGGGACCGCGAGCTTGCCCGTGGCCGGATTGCGCGCCAGGTCGTTGGGGCTCGGAACCACCGGCACGGCGGCGGTCAGATCGAACCGCGGCTGCGTCGAGGAGGGCTCCACCGCCTCGTTCTTCGGAATCTCCGGGCTACAACCAACTGCGCCTGCGGCCAGAGCCGCGGCCAGCACCAGTCTCTTCATTGTGTGAAACCCCCTCCGTTGGACGACCGGAGCGGGCTGCGTAACACGCTTTCGACGCACGGCGCTAGATTCGGGAATCAACGCTATGCGTCATTCTGATTGCACCTGAGTTGCATTGCGCGCGCGGTGCTTGCGCAGGCGCTCAGGGCGTGCGGGTGGGGCGCTTTTCGACCCCGTCTGCGGGCCCATGGTGCCCGGCGCCGGGGCCGTACAGGAGCCGCCGCAGCTCGCCCTCGCAGAGCACGAAGAGGCTGAAGGTGACCGCGTACGCGCCCACCACGTCGATGGTGTAGTGCAGGTGCGCGAGGAACACGCTCGCGACGACGAGCACGTGCCCCGCGATCATCCACGCGCGCAGCCGCGGGAAGCGCCACACGTAGAGCAGCAGCAGCAGCGTGGTGGCGGTGTGCCCGGAGAAGAAGAGGTCCTTGGTGAGGTAGGCGTGCGGCGCGTCCGAGCCGAACACGTCCACGGGGCTCGCCAGGTGCGCGAAGGCGCGCAGGCGCGCGGCCGCGTCCATCCCTGCGTTCACGTCCGCCCCGCGCGTGGGCCCCAGGCCCGTGGCGAGGATGCACGCCCCGCGCACCAGCGCGAGCAGCCCGCTCACCACCATGTAGCGGCAGAAGCGGCGCGCATCGCGCGCGAGCAGCAAGAGCGCCACCGGCACGTACGCCACCGTCCACAGCGCGTAGTTCCAGCGGTCCACCCACGCCACGTACGGCACGCGCGCGAGCAGCGCGTCCGGCAGGTGCGGCGCGGGGCGCGCCTCCGCGAGCAGCGCGAGCCACACCATCGCGGCGAAGCACGCGAGCCGGAACGCCACCGCGCCCGCGACCGCGAGCGCGAGCGGCCGCGCGGGGCGGGGCGCAGGGAGCGCGGTGGGAGCGGGCGGGGGCGCGGGCGCGAGCGGCCGCGCGGGCAGCGGGGACATGGGCGGGGAGTTAGCGCGGATGTGAGCAAAAGCAAAACGCGGCCCGCCCCCGACAGGCCGCGGGCGCTAGGGTGGAGCGGCCATGAACGCTCCGCTCGCCGCCCTGCTGCTGCTCGCCGCCGCCGCCCCGCCTGCCCCCTCCGCCCAGGCCCCCGCCCACGGTGCCGCGGCGAGCCCCGCGAAGGGCAGCGCAAAGGGCGCCGCCGGCGGCCTCACCTGGAGCCCGCCCGCGGCCTGGACGCTCGAGCCCGAGCGTCCCATGCGCGCCGCCACCTACCGGCTCGCGCCCGCGCAGGGAGACGCGGAGCCCGCCGAGCTCGCGGTGTTCCACTTCGGCGCGGGGCAGGGCGGGGACGTGGAGGCGAACGTGAAGCGCTGGCTCTCCCAGTTCAAGCGGCCGGACGGCTCGCCGGTGGACGCGGACGCGAAGCGCACGCAGGAGAAGGTGCACGGCCTGCGCATGACCACGGTGGACGTGCAGGGCACCTACGCGAGCGGGATGATGATGGGCCCGGCCACCCCCAAGCCGGGCTGGCGCCTGCTCGGCGCCATCGTGGAGGGAGGGCCCGAGGGCCCCGTCTTCTTCAAGCTCACCGGCCCGGCGCGCACCGTGGCCGCGGCGCAGAAGGACTTCCGCAGGCTGCTGCAGGGCGTACAGCGCGGCGGCTAGGCCGCCTGCTCGCCCTCCAGAGGAGGAGGCCCGCACAGATTCCCGGTACGTTGTCGCCGCCCCCCTTCATCCCCAGCCTTGAGGGCATCCCTCATTTCACTGGAGATGAATTCGATGACGACCAAGCTCATGAAGCGGCTCGTGCTGGTGGGTGTCCTCGGCGGCGCCATGGCGGTGATGCCGGCCTGCGCCCACAAGTCCGAGTCGGGCTCTTCGACGAACACCGGGGCGACCGGAAGCGGAACGAACACCGGCACCGGCGCCGACACGGGTAGCAGCACGGGCACCAGCACCGGTACGACCACCGGCACCGGCACGGATACCGGCACGGGCACCGGGACCACCACCACGCCTCCGGGCACGGGTGGCTCGGGCAGCACCAGCACCGGCAGCGACGCGTCGGGCGCCTCCGGCACCACGACCGACCCCACCACCACCACGCCTCCGGGCAGCAGCATGGACCCGAACAACCCGGGCACCGGCGGCTCCGGGACGACCACGGGCTCCGACACCTCCACCGGCTCCGGCTCCATGGGCTCGGACACCATGGGCGGCTCGGGCAGCAGCACCACCAGCGACCCGAACGGTGGCACGGGTGGCTCGGGCAGCACCACCAGCGACACCAGCAGCAGCACCGGCTCGTCGACCGGCACCACGACCAACCCCGACGGCCACCGCTAATCCCAGGGGACCTGCGGTTCCTGCGGCCCGGCACCTCGCGCAGCAGCGAGGGTCGGGCCGCAGCCGTTTCCGGGCGCTCAGGCGCCCGGCGGCGCGGAGGCGGCGGCGACGCGGCGGATGGCCGCGGCGATCTCCTCGGGGCACTCCTCCTGGAGGAAGTGGCCTGCGCGCAGCTCGGTGACGCGCGCGTGGGGCAGGGCCTCGCGGTGGCGGCGCAGCGCCCGGCCGAGGATGGGGTCCTGCAGCCCCCACACCAGCTCCACCGGGCCCCGGAAGGCGCGCGCCCAGGCCTCGCCCTCGCGCAGCGCGGGGAGGCTCGGGTGCCCGGCGTGGCTGGGCACCATGCGCGCGAGCGCGAGCGGCGCGGCGCGATCCCGCATGCGGCGCAGCGGCCAGCGGTAGGCGCGCGCCACGTCGCCCGAGATGGAGCGCGGGTCCGCCTGGGTGCGCCCGAGCACCCCCAGCGGAAAGCCCGCGACCCGGAACGCCAGGTCGCTGAGCAGGGGCACGCGCGCGAAGCGGTGGAAGGCGGTGGCGCGGAAGCTCACCGGCGCGAGCAGCGAGGTGTTCATCACCACCAGCCCCGTCACCCGGCCGCCCGCGTGCGCGGCCATCCACGCGCCGATGGGCCCGCCCCAGTCCTGCACCACCAGCACCACGTCCCGCAGGTCCAGCGCCTCCACCAGCGCGAGCAGCGCCTCGCCGTGGCCCTGCAGCGAGTGCGCCCGGAGCGCGCGCGGCTTGTCGCTCAGGCCCAGCCCCAGCAGGTCCGGAGCCACCGCTCGCAGGGACGCTCCCTGCCCGCGCTGCAGCGCTGCGATGACCTTGCGATACAGGAATGACCAGGTGGGGTTGCCGTGCAGCAGCAGCACCGGGCGCCCCGCGCCCTCGTCCACGCAGCTCAGGTACGCACCGGAGGGCAGCGGCACGCGGCGCGGGTGGAACGGATAGTGACGGGAGACGAAGGAGGGCAGCTCGGGCACGGCGCCCGAGTCTGCGCGCGCAGGCCGACGCCCGCGCGCGCTGGCGGACAGCAGGGGCAGGGGAGTGCTGGGTAACGAACGCGCCCCCGTGCGAGGCGCGGCCACCCCGCGGCGGGCGTGGCACCGTCCCCGGGAGACCTCTGGACCTCGTCCTCAAGACCTCTTCAAGGAGCAACGGGCATGAACGCGGTTGCAGTCATCCTCGCAGCAGGCGAGGCGAAGCGGATGGGTCACCCCAAGGCGCTCATCGAGCACGAGGGCGGCCGCAGCTTCCTGCAGTCGCTCGCGTCGACGTTCGGCAAGGCCGGCTGTCACGTGCTCGGCGTGGTGGGCAAGGACGCGGACGCGGTGCGCGCCCAGCACCCGGCGCTGCACCTGGTGGACTCGCCCGCGTGGCAGGAGGGGCCGCTCGCGAGCGTCAAGGCGGGGCTGAGCGCGGCGCTCGAGGAGGGCGCGGACGCGGTGCTGCTGCACCCGGTGGACATGCCCACCCTGCGCGCCACCACGCTCAAGAGCCTGCTCAAGAGCACCCCGGACGGCACCGGCCTGCGGCCCGAGTTCGAGGGCGCCCCGGGCTTCCCGCTCATCCTCTCGCGCCAGGGCGCGCAGCAGCTGCTCGCGGCGCAGGGCACCCAGCTGGAGCCGGCGCTCGCGGGCCTGGGGCTCAAGCGCGTGACGGTGAAGGACCCCGGCGTGGTGGTGAACATCAACGCGCCGGACATCTACGAGCGGCTCTTCGGCAGCGAGCCGAAGCTGGCCCCGCCTCCCAAGCGCCGCGCGCGCAAGGGTGACGCCCCGGCGGCGCAGGGCTAGCGTCCGGGCCCTACCCGCACGGAGGGGGCCGGATGAACGTGGACGAGGCGAAGCAGCTCGCGCAGGTGGCGATGGCCCGGCGCAACGCCGCGCAGGCGTCGCGCCTGAGCGGCGAGCACGTGTCGCTCGGGCGCCCGCTGCGCACGGTGCTCTTCTTCGTGACGTGGGCGGTGGGCTTCGCCCTCGCGCTGGGCATCGGCGCGGCGGTGGGCGGCGGCCTCGGCGCGGCGGCCGTGTTCCCGGTGGCGCTGCTGGTGTCGCTGGTCCCCGCGCTGTGGGTGAGCCGCATCGTGCGCGTGGCGGCGCAGTGGGAGCGCGCCGTGGTGCTGCGCTTCGGGCGCTACCACGGCCTCAAGGGGCCCGGCGTCATCTTCGTCTTCCCCGTCGCGGACAACGCGCGCTTCGTGGACACGCGCCTGCTCACCCTGGACATCCCCCACCAGCAGGTCATCACCCGCGACAACGTGCCGGTGATGGTGGACGGGGTCATCTTCTTCCAGGTGCAGGACCCGCAGCGCGCGGTCGTCACCGTGCAGGACTACCGCTACGCCATCAGCCAGTACGCGCAGGCGTCCCTGCGCGACGTCATCGGCGGGATGAGCCTGGACGACCTGCTGAGCGAGCGCGATCAGATCCAGGCGCAGATCGCCCAGGTGGTGGAGGACCGCAGCCGCTCCTGGGGCATCCACGTGGACAGCATCCGGCTGCTGGACATCAACATGCCCGAGGAGCTCAAGCGCATGATGAGCCGGCAGGCCTCGGCCGAGCGCGAGAAGCGCGCCACCATCACCAAGGCCGAGGGCGACAAGGAGGCCGCGCTCAACCTCTCGGCCGCCGCGGCCACCATGGCCCAGAGCCCCGGCGCCATGCAGCTGCGCACCCTGCAGACGCTGGACGGGCTGGGCTCCTCGCCCTCCAACACCGTGGTGCTCGCGGTGCCGGTGGAGGTGCTCGAGGCGCTGGGCCGGGTGAAGCCCGGGGCCTGAGCGGGCGCGGCCGGCGCGCGGCGCGTCAGAACACCACCGACGCTCCGACGTAGGGGCCGCCCAGCGCGTCGGTGTGGCGCACGCCGTCCACGTAGCCCGCGTCGTCCAGCACCAGGCCGCGCCACCCGCCGTGCAGCGCGAAGGCGCCCAGGTGCAGCATCAGGCCGGCCTGCGCGTCCAGCACGCGGTCCGGGAAGGGCACCAGCTGCAGGCGCGCCTCCACGTCCAGCGGGCCCGCCACGCACGCCTCCAGCGAGCTGCCGAAGGCGGGCGAGAGGAAGTCCACGTCCGGCCCGTGCGCCGCGTTCACGCCGGCCTCCAGCCGCAGCCGCACCCGGTCCATCGCCACCAGCGCGTAGGTGAGCTGCGCGTCCGCAAGCGAGAGGTTGTCGGTGGCGTTGCTGCCGTCGTCCGCGCGCAGCCCGAGCCCCAGCACGCGGAAGGAGACGCCCCAGCGCGCGCCCTCGAGCGCGAGCCGCGCCGCGGCGCCGCCCCCCTCGGAGCGCGGCAGCGCGAGCCCCTCGAGGCCCAGGGTGAGGGTCACGGGGAAGTAGCTGCGGGTGGGAGCCTCGTTCACCTCCACGTGCAGGTGGGAGCGCGTGGCATGCGGGGGCGCGAACACGTTGAAGAGGAGTCCCGCGACCACGCTGCCGCCGTCACAGTCGCGGCAGGGGCGGTCGCTGCCGCGGCCCTCGTAGCGCTCGGGCTCCTCGCCGGGCGGGGTGGCCGCGTGGGGGGCGTCGTCCTGCGCGGGCTTCTCGGCAGCGGGCTTCTCGGAGCTGCTGCGCTTGCCGAAGCGGGCCTCGGCGGACGGGGCGGCGAGCAGCAGCGGCAGGGCGAGGGAGGCGAGGAGGGCAGAGGGGCGCATGGGGTCCGCCTGGGAGACGGGAGAGGGGAGCGCTGCCTGGACGCCTGCTCTGCGCGATTATTCAATCTTGGGGCGCTGGACGCGGGCGTGGCGCGCGGGGGCGGCGGGCGGTATTCGGGAGGCCGAATGGACACCGCCACACCCGCCGTGGGGCCCCGCGCCGTCTTCGCCCACCGCGACTTCCGCCTCTACCAGGCCGCGCGCCTGCTGCTCACCCTCGGCATCCAGATGCAGTCCGTGGCGGTGGGCTGGCACGTGTACAGCCTCACCGGGCGCGCGCTGGACCTCGGCTACGTGGGGCTCGCGCAGTTCCTGCCCGCCGTGCTGCTCAGCCCGCTCACCGGGGACACGGCGGACCGCTTCGACCGCCGCCGCATCCTGCTCGTCTGCTACGCCACCCTGAGCGTGTGCGCGCTGCTGCTCTTCGCGCTCGCGCGCATGCACGTGCCCTCGCTCGGGGCGCTCTACGCGGTGCTGGTGCTCCTGGGCGTGGGGCGCGCCTTCCTCGGGCCCGCGGGGCAGTCGCTGGTGCCCAGCCTGGTGCCCAACGCGCACCTGGCCTCGGCGCTCGCGTGGAGCTCGTCCATCCTGGAGATCGCCACCATCACGGGCCCCGCGCTGGGCGGCCTCGCGTACGGGGGGGTGGAGGCGGCGGGCGTGTACCTCATCTGCGCGGCGCTGATGGCGCTGGCCACGCTGCTCATCGGGCGGATGCGCACGCGCATCGCGCACCGGGTGTCCGCAACGCGCTCGTGGGACCGGCTGGTGGCGGGCCTGCGCTTCGTGTGGCACCAGAAGGTGGTGCTCGGCGCCATCTCGCTGGACCTCTTCGCCGTGCTGCTGGGCGGCGCGGTGGCGCTGCTGCCCATCTTCGCGGCGGAGATCCTGCACACCGGCCCCTGGGGCATGGGCCTGCTGCGCAGCGCGCCCGCGGTGGGCGCGGGCACCATGGCGCTGGTGCTCGCGAACCGGCCGCTGCGCCGGCGCGCGGGGCGCACGATGTTCGTCTGCGTGGCGGTGTTCGGCCTCGCCACCCTCACCTTCGGGCTCTCGCGAAACCTGTTCCTCTCGCTCGGGGCGCTCGCGGTGCTGGGCGCCGCGGACATGGTGAGCGTGGTGGTGCGCAGCACGCTGGTGCAGCTGGCCACCCCGGACGAGATGCGCGGCCGGGTGAGCGCGGTGAACATGGTGTTCATCGGCGCCTCCAACGAGCTGGGCGAGTTCGAGAGCGGCCTCACCGCGCAGTGGCTCGGCGCGGTGCCCGCGGTCATCGTGGGCGGCCTCGGCACGCTGGCCGTGGTGGCGCTGTGGGCGTGGCGCTTCCCGGAGCTGCGGCGCGTGAACCGGCTCGAGGACGTGACCCCGGCCACGGCCGCGCAGGTGGAGGCCGAGGTGGAGGCGGAGGAGGCCGAGCGCTCCACGGTGCTGTAGCGGCGGCCGGGCGCTCCACGGTGCTGCCGCTCCGGATGCAGCGCTCAGCGCGGCTCGCCACGCGCGAGCGACGCGGGCCGGCGATTGCCCGCCGCGTGCCAGCGGCGCAGGGCCCCCGCCGCGCCCGGCGCGTGCAGCGCGAGTCCACCGCGCCGCCCGGCGCAGCGCGCAGCGCTTGCGACGCGGACTCGGCGCTCCGTGCTACTCGCCGCGCGTGGGCAGCGCGAGCGGCGCGGGCGCCGGCGCGCGGCCCGTCGCGAGCATCCCGAGCGCCTGCACGGCGCCCGCGGTGAGCAGCGCCGCGGCGAACGCGAGCGGGATGCCGAGCGGCTCCAGCGCGAGCGCGAGCACCGCGAAGAAGGCGGCGAAGGCGCGCAGCGCCCGCAGCACGCCGCGCAGCAGCCGCAGCGCCGCCTCCGGGCCCTGCTGCTGGTGCGCGAAGGCGGTGAGCACCGCGCTCGCCACGGGGAAGGGGGCGAGCAGCCCGCTGAGCCCGGGCCCCAGGCGCGCGGCGAGCGCCGTGAGGCCCAGCACCAGCGCGAGCGTGGCGCCGGCGCGCACCGGCAGGTCCCAGCGGCCGGGCGCCGCCGCCGCCGGGGCCGCCTCCGCGGGGCGGGGCAGGGCGCGCAGCCCCAGCTCGAGGCTCGCGAGCGCGAGCAGCAGCGCCGCGCCCGCGCTCAGCGCCGGCAGCGCGTGCAGCAGGGCCGTGCCCGCGAGGAAGGCGGCGTAGCCCGCGGCGAGCGCCCCCGGCCAGCGGCCCCGGCGCGCGGCGTGGCCGTACACCACCGTGTACGCCGTGAGCGAGGCGATGCCCGCGAGCGTGCCCCGCGCGCTGTGGGCGCCGAAGAGGGCGCCCTGCTCGAGCGCGAAGAACAGCGCGATGGGGCCGGCGATCATCGGGAAGCCCGCGAGCCAGCCTGCGACCTCGGGGCCCCAGCGCCGGCCCGCGAGGCTCGCGGCGGTGACGAGGCCGGGGGCGAGCAGCAGCTTCAGCGCGAGCACGGAGGTCATGGCGCGCGGCAGCCTAGCCGAGCGCGCGCGGCGCGCCCGGGGCGAGCAGGGGGCCGGGCGCGCGGACTCCTGAAGGACTCCCGGGCGACAGAAGCGCGGGGTCCGGCGCCGCAGGGCCCGGGCGCTGCGCGAGAGTGGCGCCCCATGGACGAGCCGAACCTGCACGATGCCCTGGAGATCCTCACCCGCCTGCTGATGGCCACCGTCGTGGGCGCGCTCATCGGCTTCGAGCGCCGCCGCCAGCGCAAGGCGATCGGCATCGGCGGCATGGTGCTCGTGGCGCTGGGCAGCACCTCGTACATGCTCGTGGGGCAGTACCTCGCGAAGTCGGACCCGGCGGCCCTCAGCCGCACGCTGCAGGGGCTGATGCAGGGCATCGGCTTCCTCGGCGGCGCAGTCATCTTCCGCGGCGGCACGGACGTGCGCGGCATCAAGACGGCCGCCGCCGTGTGGATCACCGGCGCCTCGGGGCTCGCCATCGGCACCGGCTACTGGGTGCTGGGGCTCACCGTGGGCGTGGCCACCGCCGTCATCCTCTTCGTCACCGATCTCTTCCCACCGCGAAGCCCCCTCCCGGACGCGCCAACCCCGCTCTCCCCCGAGGACTGAGCGCGGGGCTCCCGCGCCTCAGCGCGCGGCGGTGGCGCTGCGGGGCAGGCCCGCCGCGCGGGCGCGCTGCTTGGCGTCCGCGAGGCGCTTGCGGCGCTCGGCCTTGGGCGCGGCCTTCACCCGGGGCGCGGGCCGCGCCTGCAGCTGGGCCTGCAGCGCGTCGCGCTCGCGGGTGAGGCGCACGGACTCCTCCTCGAGGGCCTTCATCCGCCGCTGCAGGCTCTCGCGCAGGGCGAGCTGCTCCACGAGCCGCGCCTCGCTCTCGGCTGCCTCGCGCTCCGCCTGGGCGTGGCGCGTGGCGAGCGCGTGCACCGAGCGCCCGCCGGCCACCGCGAGCGCCGCGGTGAGCCCCAGCACCAGCAGCAGCAGCACCCAGGGCAGCGGGGTGCCAGACGCGGGGCGGAGGGGCTGGGGCATCGGCGGGTCCAGGGCAGGGGAGCAGGCGTGCTCTCCCCTGGACCCTAGAGCGTCTCCGCAGGTGGGCCTCAAGGCGCGGGCGTAGGCCCGGCTGCGACTACTTCGCCGAGGCCTCGGCGCCCTCGAGCTCCACGCGGCAGTCCTTCAGGTCGCCGAGCACCTTCGTCAGCAGGCCGCCCACCAGGTCCACGCCGTTCAGCTCGAGGCCGCCGAGGCTCAGCTGGTCCCCCTTCACGCTCGCGGTGTCCGCGCGCTTCATCTTGCCGCCGAGGGCGAGCGCGTTGCCGCCCACGCGCGCCCCCGGCTGCAGGCGCAGCTCGCCCCCCAGCGAGACCACGTCCCCGAGCACCTCGGCGCCCTCCTCCACCGTCACCGTGCCGTGGAAGGCGACCACGCTCTTCACCACCGCGCCCTTCTTCACCACCACGTTGCCCTCGAGCGCCACGGCGTCGTGCACCGTCTGCCCCGGCTGCAGCACCAGGTCCTTGCGCTCCACCAGCACGTCCCCGGGCTCCAGCGTGATGTGGCAGCGCCCGCCCTCGGCCTTCGCGCTCTTCGACAGGTCCTTGTTCACGTCCACCGCGAAGGCCGCGGGCGCGGCGAGCAGGGCGACGAGGGCGGCGGCGAGCAGGCAGGGGCGCATGGCGGGACTCCACGGGTGCAGCGGGGACACCCGGGATACGGCGCAGGGGGAACCCGATTGCGTCCGGCGCCCGCTGCCCCCGCAAATGCGAAGCCCCGCGTTCCCTGGGGGAGCGCGGGGCCTCGGGAGGCGACGGGTGGGTCCGAGCGACTAGGCCTTGAGGCCCGGGGTCGCCTGGAACACGTCGTTGAACTCGGTGAGGGCCTTGTTCAGCGCGGCCTTGATGTCGCCGGTGAGCTCGCGCTTGGCGGCGATGTCCGTGGCGAGGTTCGGGTACTTGCCGTCGCAGAACTCGAGGAACTCGGTCATGTAGCGCACCACGTCCGCCACCGGCACGTTGCGGATCCAGCCGCGCTTGCCCGCGTCGTCGCGGTTGGTGGCGGCGTAGATCTGCATCACCTGGCGCTCGACGGAGAGCGGGGCGTACTGGCCCTGCTTCAGCAGCTCCACGAGGCGCGCGCCGCGGGCGAGCGTCTCCTGGGTGGCCTTGTCCAGGTCCGAGCCGAACTGCGCGAAGGCGGCGAGCTCGCGGTACTGGGCGAGCTCGAGCTTCATCGAGCCGGCCACCTGCTTCATGGCCTTGATCTGCGCGGCCGAGCCCACGCGGCTCACCGAGAGGCCCACGTTGATCGCCGGGCGCACGCCGGAGAAGAAGAGGTCCGTCTCGAGGAAGATCTGCCCGTCGGTGATGGAGATGACGTTCGTCGGGATGTAGGCGGACACGTCACCCGCCTGCGTCTCGATGATGGGCAGCGCGGTGAGCGAGCCCGCGCCCTCCTCGTCCGAGAGCTTCGCGGCGCGCTCGAGCAGGCGGCTGTGGATGTAGAACACGTCGCCCGGGTACGCCTCGCGGCCCGGCGGGCGGCGCAGCAGCAGCGAGAGCTGGCGGTACGCCACGGCCTGCTTGGAGAGGTCGTCGTACACGATGAGGCCGTGCATCTTGTTGTCGCGGAAGTACTCGCCCATGGTCACGCCGGCGTACGGCGCGAAGAACTGCATGGGGGCCGGGTCGGACGCGTTCGCGGCGACCACGATGGTGTACTCCATCGCGCCGTAGCGGGTGAGCTTCTCCACCACCTGGGCGACCGTGGACTGCTTCTGGCCGATGGCGACGTACACGCAGTACACGCCCTTGCCCTTCTGGTTGATGATCGCGTCCAGCGCGACGGCGGTCTTGCCCGTCTGGCGGTCGCCGATGATCAGCTCGCGCTGGCCGCGGCCGATCGGCACGAGCGCGTCGAGCGCCTTGATGCCGGTCTGCAGCGGCTCGTGCACGCTCTTGCGCTTCACGATGCCGGGCGCCTTCACCTCGAGGCGGCGGGTCTCGGTGGCCTGGATGGGGCCCTTGCCGTCCACCGGCTCGCCGAGCGCGTTCACCACGCGGCCGAGCAGGCCCTTGCCCACCGGCACGCTGGCGATCTGCCCGGTGCGCTTCACGGTGTCACCCTCGCGGATGTCCTGGAAGGCGCCCATGATGGCCACGCCGACGTTGTCCTCCTCGAGGTTGAGCACGAGGCCCTTCACCCCGTTGGGGAACTCGACGAGCTCGCCGGCCTGGCTGCCCTCGAGGCCGTAGACGCGCGCGATGCCGTCGCCGACCGAGAGGACCGTACCGGTCTCGGCCACGGTCACCTTCTTGCCGTAGTCCTTGATCTGCTCGCGGATGATTCTGCTGATCTCGTCGGCGCGGATTTCCATGAGAGTCTTTGCCCTTGAAGTGAAGCGGAAGCGGCGCGCTGGAGGCGAGGCCTCACTCGGCGCTGCGAAAGCGGGGCCCCCTTAGCATGGGGTTCCCCCCGGCCGCAACGCGTGAAGCACGACCCAGAACGCGGCTTTATCCGGGGTGTTAGCGGCGTGCTGCTGCGCTGCGCCAGGGGAGAACGGCCGCGCCGCGCGCGAACTTCCAGGATCAATTCCCCGCGCCGCTCCGCAGGCTCCGGGGGGTGCCCCAAGACCCGGATAGGCCGTTTTCTGGCCCGCACCCTGGCCCCGATCTACACGGCACCCCCTGAGCGCCGGGGCGGGAGGGTCCTGCCCCCCGAGCGCGGACAATCCGATTCAGAGGGGTTCTGACGTGCGTGCAATGAAGCTGATGGTGGTGTGCGGTGCGCTGGTGGCCGGGGCGGCCTCGGCGCAGGAGCGCAGCAACGAGGTCTCCTCGCCCACGGGCGGGCAGTGGTCGGTGGGCGCCGGTGCGGGCGTCACCGTGTTCGGCAACGACCCGAACAACCCGAACGGCTTCACCCCCCGCGCCTCGCTCGAGTACATGCTGAGCGGCGACACGGCGCTGGTGCTCGGCGGCTTCGGCAGCTTCGGGGTGGGCTGGGAGAACGGCAACAGCCTGGTGGACGGCGGCGTGGGCCTGAACCTGGGCGTGCGCAAGTACCTGAGCGGCTCGGGGGCGAACCGCCTGAGCCTCCACGGCCTCTTCAACGCGGGCTTCCGGGACGCGGAGAGCGCGCCCAGCCGCATCGAGTTCGGCCTGCGCGGCGGCTTCGCGGTGGACCACCCGCTCGCCGACGCGCTCGTGCTGCGCGCCACGGTGGACGTGGCCAACTTCGGCTACGGCCGCAACGTGGGCAACGGCAACAACGCGGTGGAGAACCGCGTGGGCCTGGACCTGTTCCTCGCCCCGGCGGTGGAGCTGCGCTTCGCGTTCTAGCTCCGGGCTGCAGGCCGGAAAGCAAACGGGGGTGGCGCTCGATGAGCGCCGCCCCCGTCGTGCTTCATGGGACTGAGTGCGCCCTAGCGCTGCTTCAGCTCGCGGCGCAGGTCCTCGAGCTGGGTGCGCAGGGTGCCGTCGTAGAGGGTGCCGCCCACCTGCGCCGAGACGCCGCCGATGACCGCCGGGTCCACGCGGGCGCTGAGCACCACGTCCATGCGGGTGAGCTGGGTGAGCTGCTGCTGCATGCGGGCGATGACCTCGTCCGGCAGGCGGGTGGCGGTGACCACCTGGCCGCGCACGCGGCCCGCCTTGGCGTCCGCCATGTCGCGGTACACGCGGGCGATGTCCGGCAGGAAGGTGAGGCGGTTGCGGTCGTTGAGCAGGCGCAGCGCGTTGGCCAGCGTGGGCTCCGCGCCGCCCACCATGCCCAGCAGCGCCTCCACCACGCGCTCGCGCTGCGGGCGGCTGTAGGCCGGGTTCTGCAGGACGTCCGTGAGCTCCGGGCTCTTCTCGAGCACGCCGGCGAGGGCGGAGAGCTGCTGGGCGACCGCGTCCACGCGGTTCGCCTCCGAGGCGACGGAGAGGAGGGCGCGGGCGTACCGGCGGGAGATGGAGACGTTGGCCATGGCGAGCGCGCGCTTACCACGCACTCCGGCCGCCCGGCAACGCCCGTGGCCACCCCGCGCGGGCCCCGGGCCCAAGCCTCCCTGCTCGCCCCCCGCAGCCCTGCTGCAATGTAGGCACGCGCGCTTGCGCCCCCGCCCTCTGGCGCGCCGGCTCCCGGGGCGTCTAGCGTGCGGCGCATCTCCATGCGCGAACACCGCGAACCCGTCGTCGGCATCGATCTGGGCACCACCCACAGCGTCATCGCGACCGTGAGCGCGGAGGACGGCCGCCCGCGGCTCATCCCCACGCGCACCGGCGCGCGCCTCACGCCCAGCGTGGTGGGCATCACGCGCGCCGGAGAGCGCCTGGTGGGCGAGCGCGCGCAGCTGCTCGCCGAGACGCAGCCGGACAACGTGGCGTGGGCGACGAAGCGCTTCATCGGGCGGCGCTACACCCCGGAGCTGGCGGCGGCGGCGAAGAGCGTGGTGCCCTACGCGCTGCACCCGGGGCCCGCCGGCGACGTGCGCGTGAAGCTGGGCGGGCGCGTGCTGCCGCTCACCCAGGTGTCCGCCGCGGTGCTCGGCGAGCTGAAGCTGGACGCGGAGGCCTACTTCGGGCGCCCGGTGCGCCGCTGCGTCGTCACCGTGCCCGCCCACTTCGACGACTCGCAGCGCCAGGCCACGCGCGAGGCGGCGAGCATCGCGGGGCTGGAGGTGCTGCGCCTGGTGAACGAGCCCACCGCGGCGGCGCTCGCGTACGGGCTGTCGCGCGGCTTCAGCGGCCGCGCGCTCGTGTTCGACCTGGGCGGCGGCACCTTCGACGTCTCGGTGCTCGACGTGCGCGAGGGCGTCTTCGAGGTGAAGGCCACCGGCGGCGACGCGCAGCTGGGCGGCGAGGACTTCGACCAGCGCATCGTGCAGTGGCTGCTCGCCCAGGTGGACCCGCAGCAGCGCGACGCCGTGGCGAGGGACCCGCTCTCGCTCAGCCGCCTCAAGGTGACGGCCGAGCGCGCCAAGCGCGCGCTCACCGACGCGGAGGAGGTGGCCATCGACCTCGAGGGGCTCGCCGGCGGCTGCAGCGTGCACACCGCCCTCACCCGCGCCTTCTTCGAGGCGCTGAGCGAGCCGCTCAGCCGCCGCTGCCTCGAGGTGTGCGAGCGCGTGCTGCGCGAGGCGAAGCTCGGCCCCGAGGAGCTGGACGCGGTGCTGCTGGTGGGCGGGATGACGCGCGTGCCGCTGGTGCGCCGGCTCGTCACCGCCACCTTCGGGCGCCCGCCGGCCGAAGGCGTCCACCCGGACGAGGCGGTGGCGCTGGGCGCCGCGGTGCACGCGGCGGAGCTGGAGGCGAAGCGCGGCGACACGCTGCTGCTGGACGTGGCGGGCCACTCGCTGGGCGTGGGGATGATGGGCGGCATCGTGCGCCACCTCATCGCGCGCAACACGCCGGTGCCGGTGGCCGTGCGCGAGGTGTTCCACCCCGCGGCCCACCACCAGACCGAGGTGCGCATCCCCGTCTACCAGGGCGAGAGCACCCGCGCGGACGAGAACACCCAGCTGGGCGAGGTGGTGCTGCGCGAGCTGCAGGCCGCCGAGCGCGGCCAGACGCCCGTGGAGGTGAGCTTCGAGCTCTCCACCGAGGGCACCCTCAGCGTGCGGGTGACGGACCTCAACACGGGCATCGCCAAGGCGGTGCAGCTGGAGGCGCGCGCGGCCACGGGCGCCCCGGAGCTGGAGCGCCTCACCCGCGAGCAGGCCGCGTGGGCGGGCGCCGAGGCGGACGCGCGCTCCGAGGAGGCCTTCCGCCGCGTGCTCGAGCGCGGCGAGCGGCTCGCGAAGGTGCTGGAGACCAGCGCCCGCGAGAACCCCGGCCCCGCCTCGGACGCGGCCGTGGCGCGCGTGCGCACGCTGCTCGCCGAGGGGCACGCGCTCGCGGGACAGACCGGCCCCGAGGCGAAGGAGCCGCGCATGCGCGTGAGCCGCGAGCTGCTCTCGCTGCTGCACGGCGTGTAGCGCAGGCCCGGCGCTCAGTCGTCGCGCGGCAGCCGCCGCGCGACCTCCTGCAGCGTGAGCGTGCGCTCCACCGGGTCCACGTCACAGAGGGCCGCGAACTCGCCGATGCTGAAGTGGAAGGGGAAGCGCGCCACCGTGTTCTCGGTGCGCGCGAGCACCCCGTCCGCCACCCCGCTGGCGAAGTCGTCCATCTCCTCCTTGATGCGGCGGAACACCCCGGCCGGCACCAGCCCCAGCTGGCGCCAGGCGCCCGTGCTGATGACCACGCGCAGGGGCCTGGGAGGTGGAGAGTCTTCGGAGGTGCGACGGCGCATTGGGCCCCGCGCGTTGCGCGCCGCGTGCCAGCCTGCTCGCCAGTGGTGTCGCGCACTTGGCGAAGCGCCCCGCGCGAAGGACGAAGGAATTACACCCCCGCGCCTGGAAAAATGTACGGCCTCAGTTTCCCGCTCGGGGCTCCCCGCACGCCCTCAGCTTTCTGAAGCGCGCGGGAGGTGGAAGGCCCGTGCTTTCGGGCGGTTGGAGGGGCCCTCCGGCTGGCACAGGGGTGGCACCGCGGCGGGCCCCGGGAGCAGGCGCGCCGGCCGGGAGGCGCCTTTCGGAGGGGGATCACACGTGCGGACGCGCGAGCAGGGAAGGCTGTGGGGGGCGGCGGCGGCGCTGGCGGCGGCGGCGGCGCTGGGCTGTGGGGGCAGCGGGGCGAAGCACGAGAACGTGGCGGTGCAGAGCCAGGCGCGGCTGGAGGCCTTCGACTCCTGTCCCGCGCTCGAGCGCCACCTCGAGGACGAGGCGGTGCGCGACATGCGCTCGCAGCTCGAGCAGAGCAAGGAGCAGGTGCGCCGGGGCGGCGGCTTCTGGTACCCGCCGATGGAGGACGTGGGCGCTCCGGCGCCCAGCACGCCCTCGGCGGGCGGGGCCGCGGGCGGGCCCCAGGACTTCACCACCACCAACACCCAGGTGGCCGGCGTGGACGAGCCGGACTTCGTGAAGAACGACGGCACCCGCATCCTCGCGCTGAGCGGCGGGCGCCTGCAGCTCGCGCGCAGCTGGCCCGCGGACCAGCTGCAGACGGTGGCCTCGCTCGCGGTCGAGGGCTGGCCCACCGAGATGTTCTTCGAGCCGGAGAAGAACCGCGTGACGGTGCTCTCCAGCGTGTACGAGCAGCGGCCCGTGCTGGGCATCGCCGCCCCGTGCGCGATGATCGAGGGCTGCGGCGGCTGGGGCGACAACACCACCAAGCTCACCGTGGTGGACATCTCCACCCTCAGCGCGCCGCGCGTGGTGGACGAGCTGTACCTGCCCGGCTCCTACCAGACGGCCCGGCGCGTGGCGGGCTCGCTGCGCGTGGTGCTCGCCGAGCCCTTCCGCTGGCCGCAGGGCGTCTCCTTCTGGCCCCAGCCGCGGGACGGCAAGGCGCAGGACAAGGACGCGCTGCTCGCCGCCTTCGACGCGCTCGAGGACTCGAACGAGGCGCTCATCCGCGCGCAGCCCCTCTCCACCTGGGTGCGCGAGGGCTGGCGCCGCCGCGCGGACGGCAGCCGCCAGGACTTCGGCCTCTCCTGCGGGGACTTCCACCGCAACACCGCGCCCACGCGCGCCGGCGTGATGACCGTGGCCACCGTGAACCTGGATGCGCCCGAGGGCAGCGTGCCCGGGCGCACCCGCCTGCTCGCCGAGCCGGGCGTGGTGTACGCGACGCAGGACGCGCTCTACGTGGCCAGCGCCCACTGGTGGTGGTGGCCCGAGCCCGGCCAGCAGGACCACACCTACCTGCACAAGTTCAGCCTCCTGGACCCCGCGCGCGCCACCTACGTGGCCACCGGCGGCGTGGACGGCTACCCCAAGGATCAGTTCAGCCTCGACGAGCGCGAGGGCGTGCTGCGCATCGCCACCACCGTGACCCGCCGCCTGGACCCCACCCCCCAGGCCCCCTGGGGCCCCACCGAGACGGCGAGCCGCCTGTGGACGCTGCGCCAGGAGGGCGGCCAGCTCGCGCCGCTCGGCAAGACGGCGGAGCTCGCCCCGGGCGAGCGCGTCTTCGCCGCGCGCTTCGTGGGCACCCGCGGCTTCCTCGTCACCTTCCGCCAGGTGGACCCGCTCTTCACCTTCGACCTCTCGGACCCCGCCCACCCGCGCACCGTGGCCGAGCTCACCCTGCCGGGCTTCAGCACCTACCTGCACCCGCTGGACGAGGGACACCTGCTCGCCGTGGGCGAGGCGCGCGACGCGGGCGGCACCTGGCAGAGCCGCGCCCTCAAGGTGAGCCTCTTCGACGTGACGGACCTCGCCCACCCGCGCGAGCTCTCCACCCAGACGGTGGGCACCTCCTCGGGCTACAGCGAGGCGCTCTACAGCCACAAGGCCTTCAACTACTTCCCCGCCCGCGGCCTGCTCGCCATCCCCTTCTCGGACTGGACCCCGAGCGGCTCGGACCCCTGGGGCACCTTCGTGAGCGACCTGCGCCTCTTCTCCGTCAGCGTGGAGGGCGGCATCCAGGCGCGCGGCAGCCTCGGCCTGCGCGACCTGTACATGACCTACGGCGACGCGCAGTGGAGCTACGCCTGGAGCCCCTGGGTGCGGCGCAGCGTGATGGCGGACGACTTCGTGTACGCCATCAGCGACGCGGGCATCCGCGTGGCGCGCCAGGACGCGCTCACTTCGCCCCTGGCCACCGCGCCCTTCTTCCTCCAGCGCCCCTGAGCCGCTATAGGCGGCGGCAGCCATGAGCGCCGCCGCCGCCCCCACGCCCCACTCCCCCGCCGACGAGGCGCGCGCGCTCGTGCGGCTCGCGCTCCCCATCGCCATCGCCCAGGCGGGCCAGGCCCTGATGGGCTTCGTGGACACCGTGGTGGTGGGGCGCGCGGGCACCTCCGCGCTCGCCGCGGTGGGGCTCGCCAACATGCTCTTCTTCGCGGTGAGCGGCTTCGGCATCGGGATGATGGCCGGCCTGGACCCGCTCATCTCGCAGGCCTTCGGCGCGCGCACCCCGGGCCGCGCCCGAGCCCTGCTGTGGCAGGGGGGCTACCTCGCGGTGGCGCTGGGGCTGCTGCTCGCCGTGCCCATCCTGCTCGCGCCGGCGCTCCTGCCGCTCTTCGGCGTGCGCCCCGCCGAGCTCTCCCAGGTGCACAGCTACCTGCTCCTGCGCGCGCCCAGCCTGCCGCTGGTGTTCCTCTACTTCAGCACGCGCTCCTACCTGCAGGCCGCCGCGCTCACCCGGCCCCTCGTGGTGGCCACCGTGGTGGCGAACCTCTTCAACCTGGGCGCGGACATCCTGCTCGTGTTCGGCGGCGCGGGCCTGCCCGCGTGGACGGGGCCCCTGCGGCTCATCCCTGCGCTCGGTGCCTCGGGCGCGGCCATCGCCACCACCCTGGGCTGCATCCTGCAGTGGGCCCTCGTGGCGCTCGCCGTGCGCTACGTGCCCGCGCCCGAGCAGGAGTCCGGCCGCCCGCGGCGCGCCCTGCACCTGCCCGACCTGCGCCAGGCCGTGCGCGTGGGGCTGCCCATCGGGCTGCACATCGGCGCGGAGATCGGCGTCTTCGCGCTCGCGGGCCTGCTCTCCGCGCGCTTCGGCCCCGCGAGCGTCAGCGCCCACCAGATCGCCATCTCCTTCGCGAGCCTCACCTTCACCGTGGCCATGGGCATCGGCAACGCGGGCAGCGTGCGCGTGGGCTGGGCCGTGGGCGCGCACGACACCGCCCAGGCCCGCCAGTCGGGCTTCGTCGCCTTCGCCGCGGGCGCGGGCTTCATGTCCCTCTCCGCGCTCTTCTTCGCCCTCTTCCCCGAGCCGCTCGCGCGCGCTGCCGGCGCCCCGCCGGACGTGCTGCGGCTCGCCGCGCCGCTGCTGGTGGTCTCCGCCGTGTTCCAGATCTCCGACGGCATCCAGGGCGTGGGCGCCGGCGTGCTGCGCGGCGCGGGCGAGGCCCACTTCACCTTCCTCGCCAACATGGTGGGCCACTACGCCATCGGCCTGCCGGTGGCCCTGCTGCTGGGCTTCTGGCTCGGGCAGGGCGTGGTCGGCATCTGGTGGGGGCTGTGCGTGGGGCTCACCGCCGTCGCGCTCGCGCTCGTGTGGCGCTTCAACCGCATCAGCGCCGGCATCATCCGGCCCCTGGGCTCGGAGAGCTCCGAGGGCTCCTAGGGGGCCGAGCGTCCGGGCAGGCGAGCCTGCCCCCGCAGCGGGTCACCGCGCAGCGCGTGATTAGCCTCACGCGAGCGCCATGATCGAACCGCACCTCGCGTCCAACTCCCATGCGCGCCTCTACCGCCAGCTGATGGAGCTGGCAGTGCACGCCCAGCACCTGCGCGCCCGGTGCCGGCGGCTGCAGCGCGCCCTCGTCCACCTCTCCGAGGCGCGCCGCCCGCACGCCGAGGCCGAGCTGTTCGAGGTGCGCGCGGAGCTCGGCCGCGTGGACACGCAGATCTCCAACGTGAAGGCCGCCCTCGCACTCGGAGCGGGCTGAGGGAGCACGCGCGGGGCAGGCTCTGAAGGGAAGCCGGAAGGGACGGTCACCGCACGCGATTGCCGAGCGCGGCGGGGCGTCGGACTGCGCGGCGCTCCGGGGTGACGCAGGCGAAGGAGCCCCCTCACCGGGAGGGCCTCCGGTCACCTGAGGGGGACCCTCTCGGGCGCGAGGTCGCGCGCGCCTGTTCTGGAATGTCGGGGGATTTCCTGAACAATCTACAGCACTTGGGGTCCCCTCAGGCGCCCGCCAGGCCTGGATGGAAGCTTCATTCCAGGCCTCCGCCGGGCCGCCAGGGGCCGTGGACGAAACGTTCCTCAAGATTGATCACATGTTGCGGCGCGGAAGCCGACGAGAGCGGCGGTGAGGGCTTCGTGGCCGCGGGCCAGCGTCTGCCAGCCGGGGGGGCCGTTGCGCTTGAGGTGTCCGCCGAGG